>JANWVW010000024.1 GCA_025056095.1 Bacteroidia bacterium | reverse complement strand
AGGGGCATGGAGCATGCCGTTAGGCAGTGCGTTAGCACCGAAGCGAAGCGCAGTGCGGAATGCCCCGACCCTTGCGTCAGCAAGGGGCACGCCCAAAAAATCAAATCTTTTTAGACTTAGCACAAGTAAGAAAATCTTTTGTTATTCGCTGGCTATCTAAAAAATGTTTATTTTTGTGAAAATGATACAAAAGTGGTTTTTATTAGTTTTGTGCATCGCAAGTTGGTCCATAAAAGCTCAAGTAGGCGGAAGAGGAGTATTCCAAGTACTAAACCTTGTACCTAACGCACGAATGTCTGCTCTAGGCGGGTATGGCATCACTCTGTACGACAACGACGTAAATACCACATACCAAAACCCCGCCCTTATCAATAGCAGCATGAAGAACAGATTGGGAATTAGCTACATTAACTCTTTTGCGGATATAAACTACGGATATACAGGATACGCACACGAGTTCAAGAAAATAGGTTTAGTAGCAGGGGGAGTGCAATATATAAACTACGGAAAATTTATAGAAGCTAATGAATTCGGTGAAAAAACAGGCACTTTTACTGCTAATGATGTAGTTCTTTCTGCGGGTACAGCGCGGCACTACAAAGAAAAGTTTCATTTTGGCGCTAATTTGAAGCTAATCTATTCAGGAATAGCGCAATATAGTTCCACAGGGTTTGCTACGGACTGGGCAGGAGTGTATCAAAACGACAGTCTAAACATTACGGGTGCAGTAGTTATTAGAAACTTAGGGCTACAAATCAATCCCTACGTACCTGGCGGGGTGCGAGAAAAACTTCCTTTTGAAATACAAGCAGGATTTAGCCACAGACTAAGACACTTACCTTTTCGTTTTATGTTTAACTTCATTCACTTAGAAACGCCCAATTTGGCAGCTATCGATCCAAATGCACCTAAAAAGTATGACATTTCGGGCAATGAAATTAAACCGCGGATTTCCCTAGCGGACAAAATATTCAGACATGTAGTTATAGGGGGAGAGTTTTATGTAGGTAAGTTTGTTCAGCTGCGATTTGGCTACAATCATTTACGTAGGCGAGAATTAGCCGTAGAAACGGCAAAAGGGCTTTCAGGCTTTTCTTTCGGAGCAGGTTTGAAAATTGCTATGTTTAACATTGATTATGGATTTGCGTCTTACAACGTGGCAGGTGCTACGAATACGTTTTCGCTTACTGTAGATGTGGCTAAATTGAGCAAGAAAACTCAAAATTGAGACATTTAGCTGTATGCGATTTTATCTGTTGCTTCATTTCGCTGTGTTGTTATGGGGCTTGACAGCTATTTTGGGCAAGGTGATACACTTAGCGCCTATTCCAATGATGTGGTGGCGCACTTTGATAACCGCCATTAGTGTAGGTACAATATTAGTGTTTAAACGTTCATGTTTTTGTCTTCCAGTTCCGAAAAAAGCCGATATGCTCAAAATGGCTTGGATCGGTTTTTTGATAGCCATTCATTGGTTACTTTTTTATGCTTCAATTAAAATTTCGAATGCATCTGTATGTTTAGCAGGGTTTGGTACAGGTACGCTTTTCACGGCTGTATTAGAACCTTTAATGAATAAAAAATCTTTGCGGTGGATAGAGTTAGGAATTAGTATATGGGTGCTGATAGCTGTGTATATATTAGCACAAGCGGATATGGGTATGGTTTTAGGCTTAATTTTGTCTGCTTGTAGTGCTTTTTTTTCAAGTTTATTTACTATTCTCAACAAGCGGCTATCACCTCTTTACAGTCCTTTTGTCATTTCTTTTTATGAAATGCTTTTTGCTTGTTGTATTTTGAGTTTGTTTTTGGGCTTAGTGAGTTTGTATCAAAAAATACAAATATTTCCACCTTCTTGGGCAGATTGGGCGTACTTAATGATTTTGAGCTTTTTCTGTACAGTTGTGGCGTTTAGTATTTCCGTTTTTGTAGTACGGCGGCTAAGTGCTTTTGTAGTTACTTTAACCACAAATTTAGAACCTGTTTATGGGATGTTTATTGCTTATTTCTTTTTTCCTCAAACAGAGCGAATGAGCGCACATTTTTACATAGGCGCAACGATGTTGATAAGCAGCGTGTTTATCTATTCGTATTATAGGGCAAAGAAGAGCGTAGGTTAGCTTTTTTGAGTGAAATTTGCTACTTCCAAACGGATGCTAAAAACAGAGCTGTTTATTAAGTCCATTTTTTTGCATGAAGCGTAATTTCTGTAAGTTAAATTTTAATTTTTTGGGCGTGTCCTTGTGGGCATTCGCTGCGCTCATGCCCACAAGGTCGGCGTGCTACGGGCTACGTGCGGAATGCCCCGACCCTTGCGCAGCAAGGGGCACGCCCAAAAAAAAATTAAATACTTATCAAAAATTGACCGCAAAGACTTTTGATTGACAGGAATAGTTAGTAACTAAAATTTCTTTGATTTTTCCTCGCTTAGTGCCATTGCAGTTAATTGCTCTATGGGCAGACACTCTGAATATATTGTAGCCCAAAAAAGCATTCTCAAAGAAACTATCGGCGGGATTTTCATTTTTAGGGTCTGAATTAGAAAGCATGAGTTTTGCCCCTTTTTCTTGGTCCAACCTGCGAAAAAAGTTAGCTAGTTCTAACTGCTGTGCATCCAAAAATTCCATACCTGTATAAGTGGTAAAGCTTGCGGTTTTGCTGATAGGTCTATATGGGGGGTTAAATATACAAAAGTATGTTCGTCTATTTTATCATTTTATCAAAGCAATCTAAGTAGTTAGCTTGCTGTATTTGGGCGAGTTGCAGCAGTTTAGAAGCGGCTAAAATACTGGCTTGGTCAAAAATGTTTGCATTTTTGTAGTTTCCATAAGGTACATTGAACTCACCTTTTGTGTTCAAACGAAACAGTCCGTTGAAGCAAGTTTTGTTCAAAAATATAAATTGTGCAGCTTGAGATATCCAATTATCAGAAAAGGTTTTGTAGTTTGTTTGAACTCTTTGCGAATTAAAAAGTTTGCGAACGGATAAGAATAGTTCCTTTCGTTTTTCTTGTGGAGTTCGATTGATATGGCAAAAAACACTGCACCGCTTCCCAAAAAAGGTTCAACGTAGTTTTTGATTTTATCTGTTTTAAGCTCAATAGGGTAGTATTTTTCGAGTTGTTCTAAGAGTTGTGTTTCACCACCTTGCCCACTTTATGAAAGGCTTGGCTTTTTTCATAGTTGTTTTTTGCAAATTTAATTATTTTGGTTGAAGTATGGCTCAATTTTTGCTAAATGCATAAGTGCTTTTTGTTTTGCTTAGTTTATTATTAAGTTTGCAAGCAAAAAAGACATGTAAAGCACAAAAATATGCGTTTCAAAGCACATCAGATTGCACAGTTTTTAAAGGGAACAGTTGAGGGGAACCCAGATGCGGAAGTATGGCAGATTTGCAAGATAGAGGAAGGCGTACCAGGGGGCTTGTCTTTTTTATCTAATCCGAAATACACTTCATTTATATACGATACACAAGCTACTATTGTTTTGGTTAATCAAAATTTTGTAGCCGATAGACCTATTAGAGCCACTTTGATTCGAGTTACCGATGCTTACACTGCTTTTACACAGATATTGGAGCTTTACCAATCTCATTGGGTACAAAGCAAAAAAGGAATAGAACCGCCTTGTTTTATTGCTGCTGACGCTAAAATAGGTGAAAACGTTTATGTAGGCGCGTTTAGCTACATAGGCAGCGGTGCAAAAATAGGAGAGAATGTAAAGATATTTCCGAATTGTTATGTAGGGGATAACGTTACTATTCAAGACAACACTATACTATATGCAGGAGTAAAAATATATGCACATTGCATTATTGGCAAAAATTGTATTTTGCATTCTGGTTGTGTAGTTGGCAGTGATGGTTTTGGATTTGCTCCTCAAGCTGATGGTTCGTACAAAAAAATACCGCAAATTGGAAACGTGATTATAGAAGATAATGTTGAAATTGGAGCAAATACAACGATTGACAGAGCAACCTTAGGCTCTACATATATTAGGAATGGTGTAAAGTTAGACAACTTAATCCAAATAGCACATAACGTAGAAGTCGGAAGTCATACGGTTATTGCTGCGCAAACTGGGATATCAGGCAGCACTAAGATAGGCAAGTATTGTATGATAGGTGGGCAAGTTGGAATTGTAGGGCATCTTAAAATAGCTGATGGTACACAGATTGGGGCACAGTCAGGTATTTCTAATGATATAGAAGAGCCTAAAACTGCGTGGCGCGGCTCTCCTGCCCAACCGTATAGAAAACAACTTCGTACCGAAGTATTGTGGCGAAAATTACCTGAAATGTATCAAGAATTACAAAGCTTAAAACAGGAGGTTGAAAAGTTAAAGTCATGACAGACAAACAACATACTATAAAGGAAGCGGTTACTATATCAGGGGTAGGGCTACATACAGGAATTATGGTAAACATGACTTTGCGACCTGCCCCTGAGAATCATGGAATTAAGTTTAAGCGAATAGATTTAGAAGGTCAGCCAACTATTGATGCGGATGTAGATAACGTAGTAGATACTTCACGTGGCACTACCTTAGCTGTGGGCAATGTTAAGGTGCATACTGTAGAGCATACTATGGCAGCCTTAGCAGGAATGAGCATAGATAATGTATTAGTAGAGTTAGATGCTCCTGAACCTCCGATTATGGACGGTAGTGCTAAGTGTTTTGTAGAAGCTATTCAGAAAGCAGGGATTGAAAAGCAAAATGCAGATAGGGAATATTTTGTCGTAGAGCAAAATATTCAGTACAGTGATCCGCAAAAACAAATTGACATGGCTGCTTTACCTCTTAATGGTTACCGAATGACAGTAATGGTCGATTATAATTCCCCTGTTTTAGGCAGCCAACATGCAACGATTTTAGACATGAATGATTTTGCCAAAGAAATTGCGCCCTGCCGTACTTTTTGCTTTTTACACGAACTGGAAGCTTTACTGAAAGCAGGTCTGATTAAAGGCGGAGATGTCAATAATGCTATTGTAGTGGTAGATAGACAAGTAACCGAAGAAGAGTTAGAACACTTAGCAAAATTATTCAACAAGCCCAAAGTTTCAGTTAGTCAAGGTATTCTGAATAACATTAAACTACATTATAATAATGAACCTGCTCGACATAAATTATTAGACTTAATTGGCGACTTGGCGTTAGTAGGCGCTCCACTTAAAGCTCAAATATTAGCAGCTAGACCTGGTCATACTGCAAATATTGCTTTTGCTAAAAAAATTAAGGCAGCTTTCAGGGCGAAAAAAATTACAAAACAATATCAGAGTAACAATACAAATAGCTCCGTAGTTTTTGATATCAAGGCTATTCAAAAAATATTGCCCCACCGGTATCCATTTTTATTAGTAGATAAAGTAACCTACTTTGATGACAAAAGAATTGTAGGCGTAAAAAATGTAACTATAAATGAACCTTTCTTTGCAGGACATTTTGAAGGTAATCCGATTATGCCTGGGGTGCTACAATTAGAAGCAATGGCACAGGTAGGGGGCATCCTACTTCTTAACACAGTAGAGAATCCAAATGATGTATGGGTGTATTTTTTAGCAATTGATAATGCCCGCTTCAAAAAGCCTGTTATTCCAGGAGATCAGATTGTGTTTGAGTTAGAAATGGTTAGCTTAAAACGAGGTATTTGCAGAATGAACGGTAAAGCCACTGTAGATGGCAAATTAGTAAGTGAAGCAGAATTAGTAGCTAGTATAATTCCTAAGAATAAAGCATAAAAACGTATGAAACAACCATTAGCCTATGTTCATCCAGGTGCACAAATTGGTGAAAATGTGGTCATAGATCCTTTTGCATTTATTGACAACGATGTAGTTATTGGTGAAGGTACATGGATTGGTTCAGGTGCTGTAATATATGCAGGTGCTAGAATTGGTAAAAATTGTAAGATATTTCCAGGAGCAGTCATTTCTGCTATTCCGCAAGATTTAAAGTTTCAAGGCGAATATACTACTGTGGAGATAGGGGATAACGTTACTATACGGGAATACGTTACGATTAACAGAGGCACAGTAGACCGTTACAAAACAGTGATTAAGGAAAACACTTTGCTTATGGCTTATGTTCATGTAGCTCATGATTGTATTGTAGGTCGAAATTGTGTTTTAGCCAACGCTGTAAATATGGCAGGGCATGTAGTAGTTGACGATTATGCAGTTATAGGAGGTATGTCAGCTATTCATCAGTTTGTTACGATTGGAAAACACGTTATGATTGCAGGAGGTTCTTTGATTGGCAAAGACATTCCTCCTTATACAAAGGCGGGGCGCTATCCCATTTGCTATGAGGGGGTCAATTCAGTCGGGTTACGAAGAAGGGGTTTTGACAACAAAACAATTGCTCAAATTCAGGAAATTTATAGAGTTATATACCTTTCAGGAATCAGAACTACTGATGCATTGGCAATTGTAGAAAGAGACTTTGAAGCTACAGAAGAAAGAGATGAGATTCTTAACTTTATTCGTAATAGCGGTCTGCGTGGGCGCGGTATTATGAAGGGGTACACTTTTCTATCAGAACGTAACAAACAACCTATCTCAAATAATAATCCTGAGCAAGATTAAAATTTAAACTTCCAAGTATTATGAAACTTTTTGACATCTCTACATTTGAATTGCAAACTCAAATTGCAAAAAACGTAGCCTATAAATTATCACAAAAAACAGCTAAGATAGGTGTTATTGGGCTAGGTTACGTAGGCTTGCCTTTAGCTCTGGAATTTGCCAAAAATGGCTTTGACACTTTTGGTATAGATGTTTCTACACAAAAAGTAAGTCTACTCAATCAAGGGAAAAATTACATTGAGGATCTTAGTGATGAAGAAGTTAAAACAGTCGTAGAAAACAAAAAACTATCTGCTTACAACGACTTTTCGAAAGTAAAAGAACTAGATGTGGTTTATATCTGCGTACCTACCCCTTTCACACCGACAAAAGATCCCGATTTGAGCTATATTTTATCCGCAACTGAAAGCATCAGAAAATATTTACAACAAGGACAAGTAATTATTCTCAAAAGTACCACTTTTCCTGGGACAACAGAAAACTATGTCGTTCCGGAATTAGAAAAGAGTGGCTTAAAAGCAGGAAAAGATTTTTTTGTAGCTTTTTCGCCTGAACGTGTAGATCCAGGTAACAAGCAATTTAATACAAGAAATACACCGATTATAGTAGGTGGAATTAACGAAGAGAGTTCCTATTTGGCAGCGCTGGCAAATTCTCAAGTGATTGAGAAAGTATATATTGTCAGCAATCCCAAAGTGGCTGAAATGGAAAAATTGTTAGAAAACATTTTCAGAAGTGTGAATATTGCATTAGTGAATGAATTAGCTTTGTTATGTGAGCGCATGTATGATATTAACGTATGGGAAGTATTAGAAGCTGCAGGAACTAAGCCCTTTGGTTATATGAAGTTTTTACCTGGACCTGGTGTAGGGGGGCATTGTATTCCCATAGATCCTTACTACTTATCTTGGTTAGCTCGCTCTTATGATTTTGAAACTCGTTTTGTAACTCTTGCAGCTAATGTCAACGAAAGCATGCCATATTATGTGGTAGATAAAGCCATCAGAGAAATAGCTAAACAAGGCGTAAAACTATCCCAAGCTAAAATTCTTATCTTAGGGGCATCTTTTAAGAAAAACGTGCGCGATTTGAGGCATTCTCCCTCAGAGTACATTATTCGTATTCTTAAAAGAGCAGGTGCTGAACATATAGACTATAATGACCCACACACACCTGAATACGAAGTAGATAATGTTTTGATGCAATCGGTAACACTTTCTCCAGAACAGCTACAACAGTATGATATTGTCATTCTTGTAACTGACCATGATGATTACGATTATGAGTTTATTCTCAAACATATCAAGTGCTGCTTTTTAGATACTAGAAATGGAACAAAAAATGTTACTCAGTACCGTGAAAAAATAATTTTGTTAGGTTATGTACAGAAGTAAAAAGCTGACTAATTTTGTTCTGAATTAGAACAACAATGAATAAAGATTTTATCATTGAAATTATAGCCGTAGTCATATCGGTTCTAGCAGTGTTGCTCACAATACGCCAAAGCTTGTGGGGCTGGATACTCGGCATTACAGGATGTATCTTGTATATTTACATTTTTAGCACTGCAAATCTGTATGGTAACATGAGTTTACAAGTAGTTTTTATTATCAATTCTTTGGCAGGAATATACAATTGGAAGTATGGGGCTAAGGATAAACCTCAACTCCCCCTCAGCCGATTGAACAAAATGGAAAAAGTACTCTTTCCTTTTGCCATAATCATACTGACAGGTATTATTATATGGCTCTTTAATAAATTATCTCTTAATCATTTATACATTCAACACAAACTTAATTACGCTTTTATACTTGACTCTTTTTCAGCAGGGATGTGCTTAGTTGCCCAATTCTTTCTTATCAAAAAAAGAATCGAAAATTGGCTGATATGGGCGTTTAATGACTTTATGTGTGTATTTTTATTCGCATATCAAAACATTTATTTTACCGCAGCACTGTATGGACTATTAGCAGTTATGGCGACTAATGCATATTTTAGTTGGAAAAAATCTTTTTACATGCAAATAGTTCAAAATCAACCACTTATGAGATAAAGTATCCATATTAAAGCTTGTTATTTCATTTTAATTAAAAAAGATAGTAATTTTGCACAGGTTAGTTCAAGATACTTTTTGCATACATGTCGGATAAAAAGAAAAGAATATCAGAAGTTGCCACTGAATTAAACGTTGCTGCTGAAAGAATCATTGATTTTTTACAAAAAAAGAACATTGATGTAAGCAAAGGCATAAACACAAAAATAGATGCTGAAGCATATATTTTATTGCAAAATGAGTTTGCAAAGGACAAGCAGATCAAAACTCAATCCCAGCAGGTTATAGAAAAGACAAGAGAACAAGCTAAGCTAGAAAAAGCCACTGTTGAACCTGAAAAGAAACCTTTAAAATTTACCAAAAAAACAGAGATTCGCATAGAAAAAGCTCTTATTGAAGAACCCACAGACAGTTCTGAACTATCTGAACAAAAACCTAAAATCGTTGGTCCGAAGATAGTTGGTAAGATAGACCTGCCCGATTCCAAGACAGATAAAAAGAAAGAAAAAGAGAAAAAAGTTCAAAGTTTGACAGAAATAGAAAATACAACAAGTGTAGATACCCCTGAAATAACAAGTATAGTAGAGAAGGAAGAAAATGTTCTAACTGTGGAGCTTTCTACTCAAGAAGTAGAAAAAGAATCAGAAAAAACGAAAGAAGAAAAAGTTTCAGAGGATAATGTTATTCGTGCCAAAGATCACGCGCCTAAACTTAGTGGACTGAACATAAAAGGGAAAATAGATCTTTCGCTGATAGAAAAAAGCAAAACCAAAAAAGATAAGGACAAGGATAAAGAAAAAGAAAAGGAAAAAGAGAAAAAAGAAATTACCACAACCTCTACAAGTAGTAGCTCTCCTCAAGCTGAACCCCCTAAAGAAACAGAGAAAAAAGCTCCCATAGGCATTAAGAAAGCTCAAGATAAAGCAGAAACTCCTCAAACAGAAAAAAAACGCAAGCGAAAACGTAAAAGAAAAAAAAGCGATCCTGTGGATAAAGCACTTGTTCAGCAGGCTTTGCAGCAAAATAAACAAAGTAAACATAAAAAAGCTAAGTTTGTAGAAACCTTTACCGAAAAAGATGTAGAACTCAAACTTAAACAAACTTTGTCGAATCTTAATACTAAAAAAGATAGTAAGCTAAAAGAGAGAGCAGATTACAGAAAACAAAAACGCCTTTCTGATGCAGCTCAAAGAGAAGCAGAAAAGCAAGAACAACTCAAAGAAGCTAAAAAACTTCAAATTACAGAAGGACTGACCACTTCGGACTTAGCAGGTTTAATGAATGTACCTGTGCGAGATATCATTCAGCACTGCTTTGATTTAGGAATGGTTGTAACTATCAACCAGCGTTTAGACCAAGATACTATCATTTTTTTAGCCGATGAGTATGGTTTTGAAGTGGAATTTGTAGATCCTACAATTGAACTTGGAGAGGTATTAGAAGAAGATAAGCCAGAAGATTTAGTACCTCGCCCCCCTATTGTAACTATCATGGGGCATGTAGACCACGGAAAGACTTCTTTGTTAGATTACATTCGTTCTACTAATGTTGTTGCAGGTGAAGCAGGAGGGATTACTCAACACATAGGGGCATACGAAGTAACTTTACCTGATGGAAGAAAAATTACTTTCTTGGATACTCCTGGACACGAAGCTTTCACTGCTATGCGGGCGAGAGGAGCACAAATTACAGATATTGTGGTTATTGTAGTAGCTGCGGATGACCATGTAATGCCCCAAACTAAAGAAGCTATCAACCACGCTCAAGCAGCAGGCGTGCCAATTATTATTGCTATTAACAAAATAGATAAACCTACTGCGGATCCTGATCGAATCCGAAAAGAATTAGCAGAATACAATATATTAGTTGAAGAGTGGGGAGGAAAGTACCAATGTCAAGAAATATCCGCTAAGTATGGGAAAAACGTAGACCTCTTACTAGAAAAAATTTTACTAGAAGCAGAGATTCTTGAACTCAAAGCAAATCCCAATCGCTTGGCTAACGGAGTGGTAATAGAATCTAGGGTAGATAAGGAAAAAGGTGTATTAGCAACGGTCATGGTTCAAAATGGTACACTCAAAGTAGGGGATGACATTGTAGTGGGTATTCATTATGCAAAAGTTCGGGCGCTATTAGATGAGAGGGGAAATCGTGTTCAAAAAGCAGGTCCTTCTACGCCTGTGCAAGTGTTAGGAATTCCTCATGCTCCCCAAGCAGGTGATAGTTTTGTAGCCCTACCTGATAAAAAAGCCGCAAAAGAGTTAGCCGAAAAACGTGCGCGGCTACACAAAGATATAATGCAGCGCATTGATAAGCGTCTAAAATTAGAGGAATTCAGTAAGCAGAAAGATGCCAAAGAACTACGACTTATTGTAAAGGGCGATGTAAATGGGTCAGTAGAAGCACTATCAGATGCTTTACTGAAACTCTCTAATAATGAAGTGATAATCAAAATTATACATAAAGGAGTAGGGCAAATCACTGAAACAGATGTAAATTTAGCCGCAGCATCAAATGCAATTATTATCGGTTTTCAAGTTCGTCCTTCCGCACCTGCCCGGAAATTAGCTGAAAGTAATGATGTGGAAATTCGCCATTATTCCATTATTTATGATGCAATAGAAGAAGTTAAGCAAGCCATAGAAGGAATGCTATCCCCTGAAATTCAAGAAAATATTACCTGCATGATTGAGGTTAAAGAAGTATTCCACATTTCAAAAGTAGGTACGGTTGCAGGTTGTTATGTACAAGAAGGTAAAGTAACCCGCAACACTCTTTTACGCGTTATTCGAGATGGAATAGTGATTCATCAAGGAGAAATAGCATCACTCAAGCGCTTCAAAGATGATGTAAAAGAAGTAAGCGCAGGCTATGAGTGTGGTATGATGATAAAAGATTTTAGCGATATTAAAGTAGGCGACATTATAGAAGGCTATGAAAGAGTAGAAATTAAACGTACTCTGGATAAAACCTATAAGGAAGAAAAAAATACATACACCTACTAGCTAAATACTGTGTAACTACTTGTTTATCAAAGGTTTACTTATACATCAAAACTAAGTTTTTCTTATTTTTGCTCAATGCAAAATGAGGATATTATCAAAGCGTTCCATCAGATTATTGATGGGTTAGAGATTTTGGGCGAAAATCCTTTTCGTATAAAGCACTACCAAAGTGCTGTACAGAAGTTAGAATCTATATCAGAAAATATATTTGAACTTTATCAAAAAGGGGAATTAGAAAAACTTAACTTAGGTAAAAGTATTACAGAGCAGATTAAAAACTGGTTCAAAACAGGAACATGGGACACACTTGATCAAGTGCGTAGCCAAGTTCCCGAAAGTGTATTAAATATGCTTAATATCAATGGATTGGGTGCTAAAAAGATTGCACTTTTATGGAAGGAGCTTGGTATTACTTCTATTTCAGAATTAAAAAAAGCTTGCTTAGAAAACAAACTCGTTGATGTTAAAAGTTTTGGACAAAAAACACAAGCTAATATTTTGAAAAATATCGAATTTTGGGAAGCTAATCAACGTAAAATTCGGTATGCATCAGCCCAAGTATATGAGCAAATTGTTTTAAAAGAGCTGCAAAAATGTCCTTTTATCCAAAAAATAGAGCCTACCAAAGCATTACGCAGAAAATTAGAAGTATTAGACATTCTTAGTTTTATTGCTTCTACCGAAGTACCGCATGCAGTTAATACATGGTTACAAACTCATTTTATAGGAAAAAAAGACATATATTTTTCTACACCAAATTATTGGAAAGGTACTTACGAAGGTATACCAGTTGAATTTTTTTGGGTATCGCCTAGTACGTTTGTCCAAAAACAGTTTCTGCTTACAGGTTCCTCAAAACATGTGATACATTTTTGGGAACAGATAATTAACTCTTCAGTTCAAGACGAAGCAGAAATTTATCATAAAGCAGGGTTACCTTACATTCCACCTGAATTAAGAGAGGACATCCACACTTTATCGCCCCAAGAATGGCAAAATATTGACCAAATTATTGATATATCCGACCTAAAAGGTACAATACATAATCATTCTACATATTCAGATGGCAAAAATACTCTTGAAGAGATGGCTCAAACAGCAAAAGAAGTATGGAAATGGGAATATTTGGTTATTGCTGACCATAGTAAAAGCTCTGCTTTTTACGGTAATGGAATGTATGAAAATAGAGTAAAAGCTCAATGGAAAGCTATTGAAAATTGGAATGCTCGACATCCTGACTTTTGGATATTCAAAGGTATAGAGTGCGATATTTTATTTGATGGTAGCTTAGATTATGAAGATGATTTCAGGGCAGGTTTTGAGGTAGTAATTGCATCTATTCACCAAAATTTAAAGATGGACAAAATAAAAGCCACAGAGCGATTACTAAAAGCAATTGCTCATCCACACACGAATATAATAGGACATCCCACAGGAAGATTATTACTTGTGCGCGAAGGTTATCCCATAGATTATCAAGCTGTTATTGAAGCTTGTGCTACTTACAATGTAGCTATTGAACTCAATGCTAATCCCTATCGGTTAGATTTGGATTGGCGTTGGCTACCTTATGCGATTAAAAAAGGTGTTTGGATAAGCATAAATCCTGATGCGCACAGTATAGAGGCATACCAGGATACACTCTTTGGAATACTTGCAGCAAGAAAAGCTAAGCTGCCCAAAAGTCAAGTACTAAATGCATTATCACTTAATGAATTTAGAGAATGGCTTAGGGTTCAACATGAGAAAAGAATCAAAAAGTCATAAAATTTTTGAAACTGATTTTGGTTTTTCAATTAAAAAGTCTACCTTTGCAACAGGATTTATGGCAACATGGCCGAGTGGTTAGGCAGAGGTCTGCAAAACCTTTTACAGCGGTTCGAATCCGCTTGTTGCCTCAAAAGCAGTGAGCTAACTTTTTCTATCAAGCAAAAAATCTTTTGCTTTCTTGACTTCTTCTTTTGTACCTAATAGAATGATTTTTGTGCTTCTATCAATTTTTGTTTGAGGATCGGGATTGATGATATAATCTCCTGCTTGAGTGCGTATTGCAATAACGTGCGACCCTGTATGCTTTCGTAAGTCTAAATCTTTAATAGATTGATGAAGTTTATTTGAAGGTAGTGAGTTGGCATCTATCTCTTCTAAGACAACTTTATTATCTTGACCTGAAAGATGAGCAATAAATTCTTGTATATCTGGTCTTACGACCAGGGAAGCCATGTGCGTTCCGCCGATACGTTCAGGCATAATTACGTTGTCTGCTCCTGCGCGTTTTAATTTAGCTTCAGAATTCTCCCCTGAAGCTCTACTAATGATTAAAATATCCTTTCGCAAAGATCTTGCGGTCAGTACAACAAATACATTATCAGCATCTTCGGGTAGAGTTGTAATAATGGCTTTGGCAGTATCAATACGAGCTTGTTTGAGAATTTCTTCATCTGTAGCATCACCTTCAATGTAAGGTTTTTGTTCATCTTGCAGCTGTTTAATGATTTTTTCCGAATTTTCTATTACTACAAAAGGCTGCTCCGCCCTTTCTAGTTCCAAGCACACTTGAGTGCCATTTCTGCCATAGCCGCAAACAATAACATGATTGTGTAGCATATTCACTCGTTTCAAATTTCTATAATCTTTGAAAAACTCAACTAACTCTCCTCCTGCAATAAAACTTACAATTGTTGACAAAGCATACGCAAAAATACCTATATTCATCACAATAAAAACGGACGCAAAAATTTTTCCTACTTCACTCAATTTCTGAACTTCTCCATAACCTACCGTAGAGAGTGTAATAATAGTCATGTAAATCGCATCTAGCCAAGAATATTCTTCTAATAAAACAAAACCTAATATCCCTAAAGTCAAAGAAAAAATGACCAGGGCTGCGTTGATATACAATCGTTTAAGGTATTTAGATTTGAGCTCTTGATAACTTCTTTGTGTTGCCATACGTTCAGCTTAAAGCTAATCCACAGAGTTTAAATAGCACTCTAGCGCCTACTATACTATCCCATTCAGTTTTAGAAGGGATAACCTCATTAAGGTCAAAGCCGATAATTTCTTTTTGAGAATCTTTAATTTTTTTAAACAAGAAAACAATTTGTTCAAAATCAAAACCACCTGGAACAGGTGTTCCTGTGTTTGGACACAGAGCAGGATTAAGTCCGTCAATATCAAAGCTGATATATACTTTCTCAGGTAAAGCTGCGATTATAGCATCACAATATTCACTCCAAGTTTTACCTGTGTAGAGTTCGTTTTTTATGTCTTCATCAAAAAAAGTAACTACTCGGTTATGTTCTTGAATAATATTCACCTCTTCTTGGCAAAAATCTCTTACTCCTATTTGGACTAAACGGCTCAGTTGGGGTACTGTCAACAGTACATTGTACATAACAGAAGCGTGAGAATAAGTGAAACCTTCAAAAGCCTTGCGTAGGTCAGCATGAGCATCTATTTGTAGAATCCCAAAGCTTTGATGTATTTTAGCTAGCGCGCGGATAAAGCCTAACGGTGTACTATGATCTCCTCCCACTAAACCAACTTTTTTACCTTGTTTGAGCAATTCAAAGGTTTCTTTTTCTACCCATGCATGCAGTTTCTCACAAGTTTGATTAACTTCTATCAAAGTCTTTTCAATACTACTTCCTGCCTTAATTGATTTTCCTTTTTCTAAATGTCTTATAATACCTTGAGCCTTTTTACGAGTTTCTTGGTTAATTTTAGACCACTCTGTTGAAACAGGGCGCATGAATATTCCCTTTTTCCAAAAATTGCCAAAAGTTTTATCTAATAAATCTACCTGCATAGAAGCTTCAAAAATAGCTTCAGGAGCTTTATGCGTTCCTTCGCGATAGGAAACCGTAGCATCCCAAGGTACGGGAAAAAGAACTAAATCAGATTGCGCTTCATTAAACGGTAAGCCAAAAACCTGTGCTCTTTTAGATGCAACGCTATTGGGGTCAAAATTTTGAATGATAGTTTCTTTATTCATCAGCACAAAAATAAGAATAATGTTAATGTTTAAGTTGTTCTGTTTTAGTTAATAAAAAGTTTTGAGATATTCTTTTTATTTTTTATCTTTGAGTCCTCAAACATGTGTGGCTTATGAAAAATATGTACTTTATTTTGATTGTATTAGCGCTTACCCCACTTTTGGGTTTAAGCCAAACACTTATGCCTCTGCCAGGTCATTCCACTTCATTCGGCTCAATGACTAGAGGCTATTACTTTACAGCACCTGTGAACTTTAATATCACAGGCTTACGCGTACCTACTGATGTAGCAGGAAGTTTTCAACATGTAGAAGTAGTGCGTTTTACCGCAGACGCCCCCCCTGCTTTTCCCTCAACTACCAATAGTTTCGTGTTTTTAGCACAGCATTACAATGTCAATAGCACTTCAATTATTCCTGTAAGTATCCCTGTTAATGCAGGTGAAATTATAGGGGTTTATGGTAGCAGGAGCACAAGCTCAGGAGCAGGGTGTTATGTAGACAATTCTTATGGTGCTTGCGTAGCGCCAGATGGCTATCCAACCAATATTAGTGGCTCGCCTACAACTCTGTATCGATCAGGTTATCAGCATGCTATATGCAATAGCCCTGCGGCGAATATATGGTATGAAAACTGCAACCTGTATTACATAGGCAGAGTAGAATTATACTACGGCACACCTTTATCTAGCAGCTACACTAACTTTACAGGCAAGCTTAGCGATAACGAAAGCGAAGTAATTTTGAACTGGTCTTTTGCTGACGAAAACTACGACTATTGCATAGTTGAACGTGCAGGTAATGAACCTTTCAGCATCACACCTATACCTTTTGAACCCTTAGTAAAAGAATACACTAACGCAGATGGAGTTGTGATACGCGAACCTATCCAAAGCCCACTCATTAACACAGATGAATGGCATAACAAAAAATTCACAGAAATAGGGCGCATCAACACTAAGCAACCTATATTTACTTTTGTAGATAAAAAACCTTTGATAGGAAAAAATTACTATCGTATCAAGAGAGTACATAAAGATGGCAAATACGAATGCTCAAACGTAATTGAAATAGAATACGGAATTAAACCCTCACGAATTGTAAACTTATATCCCAATCCCGTAATTAACCATGTCCAATTTGAGTTTGTTGTTAGTCAAAATGGACCGGTAGAAGTAGAACTGTACAATGTTCAAGGTAAGCGAGTTTATGCATATACTGCCCAAGCAGTTACAGGAATCAACTTATTCATGATGAATATGGCAGATTTTAAGCCAGGAAGTTACTTTTTGCAAATTCGCACTAGAGATGGCTTGCTCACTAAGAAATTTGTAGTAGCAAACTAACAGAATAAAAAATTTACCGTATTTTAGCATGCCTGCAAGCTTTGATTTGCAAGCATGCTTTTTTTGTATGAAAAAATGCTTGATTATCATCGTGGTGATTAACCTACACGCAATAGGCTTTTCTCAAAACTACTACGCTGATAGTCTAATACAGTTCGTTCTAGTTAAGAACAATAAAGACACTATTAAAAACGAAAGTAGTTTGACATGGCAAGACCTACACTCTGTAAAGGCGAAAATAAGACTACACTCTTTGACCGCACAATATGGAGTAACGCATCCCAAAGGAATAATGGAGATTGAGATATTTTGTAATGTGCGAACAGGTTGGAACAGCGTGGGCATTACGGAAATTCCCTTTACCTTATCGGCTTCTGTTTTGAGCGAACCCATTGCAATATATTCTTATCTTAAAATGAAACATGCATCAGGTAAAATACAAGTGAGGTTGAAAAAAATTACTTTGTACAGTTTAGTGGATAACAGTAGTAATATTGAACTTTATTTTTCCGAAAATAGAAGCGTATTTTTTACATTAGTAGGTAAAGATTCTACTTGGTGATAATAATCTTCTGCGTGAGGCATGCGGAGGGCGTGCGTCAGCACGGTGCGCAGCGAAGCGAAGCACCGAAGCGAAAGCGTAGCCCGCAGCACGCCGACCTTGTAGGCATGAGCGCAGCGAATGCCTACAAGGGCACGCCCAAAAAATAATAAAATAAATACTTATCTTTGCTAACTACACAATGAACAAAAAAGAACAGATAATTACAGAAATTTTTAAGATTTGTAAAAACCGTAATACTTATGTATTTCACAATGACTTAGTTAAAGAAGTGTGCAAGCGAATTGGCTTTGGAAATCCTTTTTTTGGCATACAACTTTGAAAATCCTTTGGATATTACAACTATCAAACTTGTAAAATCTGCCTGCTATATCTTAAAAATTTAGTATCTTTGTCAAAGCCATGCTTGAAAATTTTAGAAACAAAGTTTTTAATGAAGATGTGCTTGTAGTTTTGAAGCAATTGCCTGACAACTGTATAGACATGATTTACGGCGACCCTGACTACAACGTAGGTATCAATTACGCAGGAAAAAAATACACCCAAAAATGGAATGACTACATAGATTGGTATATAGAACTAGCCAAAGAAAGTATGCGCGTACTTAAACCGACTGGCAATCTGTTTATGATAAACTACCCCAAGCAAAATGCATATTTAAGAGTGAAGTATTTAGATCAAAATGCGTACGATGTACAGGACTATGTTTGGGTATATAATACAAATATAGGTCATAGTCCACGCCGATTTACTACTGCCCATAGAAGTATTTTACATGCCACTAAAAGCAAACAAAATCATTTCTACAAAGAGAATGTTGCCGTTCCTTATCAAAATCCTACGGACAAACGCATAAAGCAAAGAATAGCCCAAGGGCATACAGGGCGCATGCCTTACTCTTGGCTTTACTTTGACTTAGTAAAAAATGTGAGTAAGGACAAAACTTTTCATTCTTGTCAAATTCCATTGGGCTTAGTGGAGTTACTTATCAAATCTTGCACTCAAAAGAACGATGATGTATTTATCTTATTTGGTGGTAGTGGTTCTGAAATTGTGCTTTGCAAAGAACTTGGACGAAATTTTATTTCGTGCGAAATTCATCCGCAGTACTATAAGATGATACAAGAACGTTTGCTTAATAATGGTAAAATTCCTGCCGAATATCGGCTAAAATCTATGCAAGAACGAAGCAAAATGAACAATCCAGCGCATTTGCTAGAGCTGTTTGACAAATAGGTTAATGTTGTGCTTTTGAAGTAGGTATTTTAGTGGATGAAGTGGTTATCAAATTTTGCGTGGTGTTGAGTTTATTGTTGAAAATAACTTACGCAGAGTTTAGGTTTTAATTTTTTTGGAGCGTTCTTGTGGAGTTTTGCCCACAAGGTAGGCGTACTGCAGCTACGTGCGGAATGTCCCGAACTTTACACAGCAAGGGACACACTCAAAAATAAAACTAAAAACTACCAGGTTAAAAAGTGGCTATTGTGGTTCGTATTTCTGTTACTTATTTGCACTTTTAGGGGCAAATGTTATTTTTGCAGCACGAAGGAATTTAAACTATGTAATTGGTATCTATATGAAAAAGGCAGTCTTGTTCTTTTTAAGCCTAGCGGTATATGCGCGGATTTATTCGCAGCCCAACAAAAGCCTTTCAGGTGCTACCTCTACTCAAAAAGATCCTATCAACAGTGAAATTATTCAACGTTTGGATAGCTTAACTTACATGGTTTATAAAAATGCCCGAACTTATCCAGTAGATACTGCCCGTATTAACAAGTACAATTTTGCTCCTGAACTTATTCCAGACTACACAGACGAAGAATATGAGCGGCGATTGAGTTTAATTCCTTCGGTTATTCCATTAGTGTATCATGAAGATGTAGGAAAATTTATTCGGATGTACGCCAAAAGGCGAGAGCAAGTTGGTAGATTGTTAGGACTGCAGTCTGTTTATTTTCCTATTTTTGAGGAAGCGTTAGACAGGCACGGCTTGCCCATAGAACTGAAATATCTACCAATTATTGAAAGTGCTTTCAATCCTGCGGCTACTTCAAGAGCAGGTGCAGTGGGATTATGGCAGTTTATTCATAGCACGGGTAAAATGCATGGCTTGAAAATTAACTCCTACATAGATGAACGCAGAGATCCTTTTAAGGAAACAGAAGCAGCTTGTGTGCTGCTCAAAACTCTGTACGAAATATACGGCGATTGGCACTTAGTCCTAGCAGCCTACAACTGCGGACCAGGTACTGTCAACCGTGCCATTCAAATGGCAAATGGTTCTCTGAATTATTGGATAATTCGTCAGTATCTTCCTGGGGAAACCCGCAACTACGTACCAGGCTTTATTGCCGCAGTGTACATTATGCACTATTACGCAGAGCATAATCTATATCCTAAACTAACCGACTTTACTTATTTTGGAGATACTTTACACATTACTTCTTACCTTGACCTTACTCAATTTGCCAAAAACGTGGGCATAGATCCTGATGAGCTAAAAGCAATGAATCCTGAACTCAAACGCGGCGTAGTGGTTAAATCGGCTGAACCTTATGTGCTACGCGTACCTTATGGTATCAATAAGAAAGTCAATGAAAACAGGGCAGCTTATCTTGGAGCAGGTGCAGTAGCAACTATTTCGCCACAGCAACAACTTCAACAAAAAATAAACGATGGAAGTATCTACAAAGAACCTAAAAATAAACAAATCACGCATATTGTTCAACCTGGTGAAACTGTAAGTGAAATTGCTCAAAAATATGAGGTCAGCAAGCAAGATCTCTGTGCATGGAACAACATTTCAGGAGATAAAATATGGGCAGGTAAAAAATTATACATCTACAAACCTGACGAAAGTGGCGAAATTATAGACAAAACTAAACTAGCTCAAACTAAAACTGCAAAAGTCAATTCATATTCAAGACATAACCTCTATTCACAATCTCAAAAAGTTATCTACTACACTGTGCAAAATGGAGATTCTTTATGGCTCATTGCTCATAAGCATGGAGTAACTGTCAATGACCTTAAACAGTGGAATAACCTTAACGGCAATAGACTTCAACCTGGGCAAGTCCTCATCGTAGGAAAAATTTGACGTGTTCGGAAGCAATAATGTTTTTGAATGAACAAAGTTTTAGTTATCCAAACCGCTTTTATTGGTGATGTGGTTTTGATGCTGCCCGTTGTGCAAAGTTTAAGACTGAACTATCCTAATTTAGAAATACATGTTTTAGTTCGTAAAGGGAACGAGGAGCTTGTCCAAAATCGAGAGGATGTCAATAAAGTGTGGATATGGGATAAAAAAGAAGGAAAACTCAAAAATTTAATACGCCTTATCCGACTTTTTAGAAAAGAACGCTATGACAAAATTATCAACTTGCACAGGTTTGCAAGTACAGGAATTATTACGGTACTAAGCCAATCAAAGCAAACTATTGGTTTTGATAAAAATCCACTTTCTGCTTTTTTTACTGTTAAAGTTCCACACAAAATTGGCAAAAAAGGGGATAGTTACTTTTTCCATGAAGTGGACAGGAATTTAAGCTTGATACAATCTTTTTGCAGTAAGCTTTCTCGCAAACCTGTGCTTTCGTTAAGTCCGAAGCATATTCAGACGGCAATACAAATTTTAAGGGAATATCATGTTGATAAGTACATTTGTGCAGCGCCTACTTCTGTGTGGTACACTAAGCAGTGGCACAAAGACAAATGGATAGGATTTTTTAACCTTGTTCCTTCGCAGTATACTATTTTTCTTTTAGGTTCAAAAGAGGATTATGAGTATGTTCAGTCAATAAAAGAAAGTTGTAGGCATGATAAAGTGGTCAATTTAGCAGGTAAGCTAAGTTTTTTACAAAGCGCTGCATTGATGAAATACGCCACTATGGTTTATGTCAATGATTCTGCACCGTTGCATTTTGCCAGTGGCGTAAATGCGCCTACTACGGCTATTTTTTGTAGTACTATTCCTGAATTTGGTTTTGCACCTTTGTCGGAAGTGCATCATGTTATAGAGGTTAAGGATTTGCCTTGTAGACCTTGTGGTTTGCATGGTCGCAAGGCTTGTCCATTAGGTCATTTTAATTGCGCTTACCTTATTGATGTGCAGGAGGTATTAAGAACATTGCCGAATTGAGCTTGAAAAAAGTTTTAAAGCTTTTTTAACAGCTCTCTAAAACGGTAGTAGAACCTGTAAATCAATTTTTCAATTCAGATTGACTGTGAAATAATTTTATTTTTTTGGGCGTGCCCCTTGCTAACGCAAGGGTCGGGGCATTCCGCACTGCGCTTCGCTTCGGTGCTTCGCTGCGCTTCGCACTGCCCTGACGGGCATGCTTCATGCCCCTCACGCAGATGACCTGTGCAATGATGTCTTTACCTTGTTTAAGATTGAAATACAATCCCTTACAGGATAAAACTTTGCATAAGATACAGAAAATGAACTTTTTAAGTTTGACGTGTGAAGCATGAGGGGATAGGATAGAGGTTAGCTTAATGCAGGGGCATAGTTTATTCGGGCGTTCGGTTATGGGCGGAGCCCCCACAACCGAACGCCCAAAAGATAGCATCCAAGTCTGCGGAATTATCTTTTATATGCAAAGCAAAATAGAGTTGTGTAAAACAAAAAACTGCAAGGTTAAAACCTTACAGCTCGTAGCGTCGCAGTTCCACAATGGTTCGATTAACACAAAGGTAATCGCGAAGATCTCGAAGGCCTCTTATTTTTAAAGTCGCAGTTCCACAATGGTTCGATTAACACTATTTGCCAGGAGCATACAAAACGGCTTTGTGGTTGCGGTCGCGTCGCAGTTCCACAATGGTTCGATTAACACACCCAAATTTTGACCACAAAAATATGCAATTGCTGCAAACTACGCAA
>JANWVW010000023.1 GCA_025056095.1 Bacteroidia bacterium | reverse complement strand
GCGCAGCGAAGTACCGAAGCGTTAGCGTAGTGCGGAATGCCCCGACCCTTGCGTCAGCAAGGGGCACGCCCAAAAAAAGAAAACTATTTTTTAGACTAAATGAGCTATATTTCTTAAATTTGTTTTTATGAACAGTTTACGGCTATCAATCGCACTAACCTTGCTTTTTTCTTGCTTGTCGATAGGCTGCAAAAAGAAAAACACCCTTGAACCCATAGACAGCCGAACTCAACAAATTTGTAAAAAATGGCGAATCATAGAATATCATGTCAATAATGTTTCCGTAAAATTACCACCTGATGACTACATTCAGTTCAATACCAACAAAACTTACATGGAACGAAAATACAAAGTAACTGTTTCAGGTACATGGCAATGGCAAAACGCACAAACTGAAATAGTTATCAACAGTGGTACTTGGAAAATTCTAACGCTTTCAAATCACCATTTAGAAATGGAAAAAATGAATGATTCACCCCCTCAAAAGTATATCTTACACGTGTTCTAACTTTTAGCTTGTAAATATAGGTAATAATTCAATAAAGCAGGGATATTCGTAATAAGCTTGGGCGCTTCTTCTATTGGTACAATGCAGGTTTGAATGTGTTCATTTTCATTGTATGCACCTGCCTTTTTATTTTGATAAAGCTCAATTTGACCTTGAGGTAAAACAAGCTCACAATAAAAAAAATATCCCCCTTCATCTAATAGACCAGGCGAAGTGTAGTACATTTGAGAATTTAGCAGAACTAAATTTTTCTTATCAATTTTTAGACCTGTTTCTTCTTCCACCTCTTTGATGGCTACCTTGTACGGATCGCTTTCACTATCGCACATCCCAGCAGGATGCTCATAAGAAATTTGTCCATTTGAAACGCGGTACTGCTTTACTAAGAGCAAATACTTTTTTTGAGTTTCTTGGCTAATTAAGCAAGTTAGTACAGATACGAAATGCCCTCTTAGTAAAACTATGGGCAGCAGCTTTTCGCCATTTCTATCTTGCGCGTCAATGTGAAGTAAAGCAAAAATAAGTTCGCCATTAGGTTTGTGAATTAGCTGCAAAGGTTGTATGCTATTGAACTCAATCCCATTTCTCTCCAAAGTGGACTTCCACTGCTTGAATTTGAGAGATTCTTCAAGAGTTTCTTTCATATATGCAAAAATAGCAGCTGTTAATCTTAATACAGTGGATAGTAACCATGTTTTTTAAGTACTGCTTGTCCCTCAGGACCAATAACCCAATCCATGAATTTTTTTACTTCTCCTTCGGGTGGCTTGCGAGTAATAAAATACATAGTAGTTACAATCGGATACTGATTAGACAAGATATGAGTTTCTTCAGGTAAAAGGGCTACATATTGCTCATTACTTCGTATGGCTACAATCCGAATATACTTTTGAAAGTTCACGGCATCTATTTTTTGGGCATGAAAAACATCTGCATAGCCAATAGCCCCAGGATTAGCTTTGATAGAGTCTAACATTTCAGGTGTGTTAGGGACAATGATTAAATCTTCTCTGTAATCCTCTCCATTGAGGACTTTAGTTCTAAAATAAGGATATACACCACTACTATTCGGATAAGAAAGTACTTTTATCGGCATGTCTGCCATACCTAGTTCTTTCCAGTTAGTAATTTTGCCTGTATAAATTCCTGCTAATTGCTCAAAACTCATCTCCTTAATTTTATTATTCTTATTGACTAGTATCGCAATAGCATTTTTACCTATGGGAAGCATAACAGGAGGTTGACCGTAGTTATCAGCCTTAAATCTTTCCAACTCTTTGCCTGTCATTACTTTGGTAGAAGCACAAATGTCGGTTATATTGGCGGTGAGGGCTTTCAGACCCATATCTGAACCTTTCATATTTAAGGAAAAATTGACATTCTTGTTTTTTTGTTGGTATTTTTCAATAAGCTTTTCTACGATAGGTTTCATAAATTGCGAACCGCTAATCTCTATCGTAGTCTGACCAAAGCATTTGCCTATACAGAAACATAAGCAAAGTAACAGTGCTCTCATACCTTCTCTTTATATCTTCTTTTCAAACCTAATTTTTTTGTGTGAATCAAATATGAAAGTAGAGTAATTTGATTGTTAAATGTGTGCTTTGTACAACCTCTAACTGCAGTATTATCCTGAAAACAGATTGTTTATTATATCCGAAGGCATGAGAGCAGTGTTAGAATAATTACACAAAGCTTTTTGAGCTGCTATACTATGTGCATAAACCCCTACGATTACTGCGCTTTTTGTAAGGTAAGGCTGCGCTAAAAGGCTGGTTAATATTCCTGTTAAAACATCTCCTGTGCCTCCTTTTGCCATTCCTGGGCATCCATTGTCTGAAAAATACACAGTACCATCAGAAAATATAAGTGTGGTTATTGTATCTTTTAACACAATAGTGCAGCCCTTTTGCATTGCTAATACTTGGCAAGCTTCTATACGAGATAGACTATCAGGATATTCATCTTGTAGCAAGCGTTCGGCTTCACGAATGTGGGGCGTTAAAACAACTTCTTTTCCTTCTATGTATTCCCACAATTGCGGATTTTTAGCCAATAAATTGATAGCATCGGCATCAATTACACAACGTCCCGAGTAGTGCTTGAAAATAGACTCTAAAAGCTTTAAGGATTTAGGGCGTTTTCCTAAACCATGTCCAATACCTATGGCATTGAATTTTTGCAAATACTCCGATTTATGAGCTTGCTCTAAAAAACTTTGCATAGAGCAAAACATGGCTTCTGGTATTGCTACATTAAAAGCCATTTGGTGTTTAGCATTGGACATGACCGTTAATAGCCCACATCCTGAACGATACGCAGCTTTAGCGGCTAATATCCCTGCACCTGTCTTATCATACAAGCCCCCTACTAGTAAAGCATGTCCATAGGAATTCTTGTAAGAAAATTTTACTCTGGGCTTAAAATGTAGTTCAAACGTGTCTTTGTCTAATGAAAAATAGTTTGTATCAACTTTTTGATAGTATTCTTGGGAAAGTCCAATATCTACTACATAGATACGTTCAATTTCTTTTGCCCATTCTTTAAGAAAAAATACTATTTTAGGTTGCTGAAATGAATATACTTCTTGGCACTTTACCCAAACTCCTGTATTATCCCGATTATCTTCACCTTTCAATCCTGAAGGAATATCAATGGAAATTGTGTAAGCTTTACTTTGGTTTATATACTCAATAGCCTTTCCAAGCAGTGAGGTAAGTTCTACGCTGCGATTTAAGCCTGTTCCTAAAAGTGCATCTATAATATAGTCAGGATTAGGAAGAGTATCTACTTGCTCAAACGTAACCACAGGAATTTGATATGTTTCTAAAAGCGTATAATTTTGGTAGTTATCTGGTGTAGCTTTTGATAAGTCCCCCACATAAATTACGAACACATTAGCTTCGGAAAGTTTAAGATAACGAGCTAAAGCTAATCCATCTCCGCCATTATTCCCTGTGCCGCAGAAAATATGTATAGTTTTATTTTTAACATTGTGATGCGCTAAAAGCTGTTCAAACAAACGTTGAACTGCTCGTTCCATTAAATTGTATGAGGAGATAGGTTCGTGCGCAATAGTATATTTATCCCATTCCTGTATTTGTTGAGAAGAGAATAATTTCATACTTGTTTTTCCAACATTTCTATTATTCCCAAATAGTTTTGGTATCGTTGAGAGTAAATTTTACCTTCAGCTAAAGCTTGCTTAACCCCACAATGAGGTTCATTACGATGTAAGCAATTACTAAATTTACAGCCCGACAAATAAGGTAAAAAATCAACATAGTAGCGGCTAACTTCTTCTTTCTCAATGTTGAAAAAGTCTAATTCTTTAATTCCAGGCGTATCTATAATGTAGGCGTTATATTTAGGCAGAGAATACATAGTAGCCAAGGTCGTCGTATGTCTACCTTTTTGATTCCATTGAGATACCTGACCTACTTTAAGGTTAAGAGTAGGTTCAATGAGATTGAGCAAGCTAGATTTACCCGTACCCGAGTGTCCTACAATTGCACTAACTTTATTTTGTATAATCTCAACAATTGTAGGTAAATGTTTTTGCTCTAATGCTGATACTACTTTACTGTCATAACCTATACTTTGGTACATTTTGACATACTCCTGTACTTGTTCCTGCATTGATTCGTCATATAAGTCTGCTTTATTCCATAATACAACGCTGTGAGGAATTTTATATGCTTCGGCAATGACAAGCATACGGTCAATGAAGCCGAGCGAGGTGCGAGGTTGAGCTAAGGTAGCCAGCACAATAAGTTGGTCAATATTTGAGGCTATGATATGGGCTTGAGTATGCTTTCCAATAGCTTTGCGGATAATCGCATTTTTTCGCTCTGCGATATTGTGAATCAGACCGTTTCCATCATCTTGTATAGTAAAATAGACTGTATCTCCTACTGCGATAGGATTAGTTGCATTCCATTCAGTTAGGCGAAGCTTACCTTTTAGGCGGCACTCTACCACTTGATGAGGACTGTCTTGCGTCAATACAGTATATGAACTTCCTTTTGAATGAGTAACAACACCTACTTTATCTTGCATATATGTTTTTTGCGCTACATGATTACAAAGATATCAATTAAGTAGTATAACGTGAGTTTTGGATTGTAAAAAAGTTTTGGAGTATAAATAGCAATAAAATGAGATAAGATTTGGATAAATAAAAAAGAGCAATAAAATTGCTCTCATGATAATAAACGAAATTGTTATCATCGGGCTGTTTATAGAAGCCGACGATTCTTGCAAAGCTTAGATGCGTATGAAGCTACCCACACTTTACAAAGCGCAAATATGTAAAATAATCAGAGTAAAAAAACGTGTTTAATGCACAGTGAAATCATCACAATACTGGCTTAAAGCTATCTCTGAAAATAAGAACAATCACAGCAAAGTAACAAAATAACTAATTTTGAGAAAAAGAACAGATACAAATCCAGCCACCTCAAATATTTTTTACAAAGACTTAATTGATTTGTATAGGAAAATCGTTATATTGCCCCTTGAATTATGAAAAAAACTACATTTCGTTTTACATACATTTTTATACTTGGACTTTTTCTTAGTGTTCTATCTTGTAGTCCTAAACTATACCAAACTGTAAAAAGTCATCATTTTCAAACAAAAATCACAGATTCTATTCCAGAAGATAAGGAAATTCTATCTATGATAGCCCCCTATAAGAAAGCCTTAGATGAAAAAATGAATCAAGAAATTGGCGAATGTGCTATGGAGCTAAACAAAGAAGGGGCGCCTCAAAATTTGATCTGTAACTTTGTCGCCGACCTGATGTTATCGGAAATCAATACTTACAAGGAATATGAAAAAGTAGATATCTCTTTTGGTTCAAGTGGAGGATTGAGAAATATTCTGCCAAAAGGTAAAATTACAGTTAGACACATTTATGAGCTAATGCCATTTGATAATGAAATCGTAATTTTAACCTTGTACGGTTCAGATATTATCAAACTGACAGACTTTCTAGCTAATAAAGGCACAGGTATATTTGCAGGGGGTAGCTTTATCATTACCAAGGACAAAAAATCAACACAAGTAAAAATTAATGGTGAGCTTGTTGATGAAAAAAAAACTTATCGTATTGTAACCTCTGACTATATTGCCAATGGCGGAGATAATCTCAAATTTTTACTCAACGCAGTAAAAAGAGAAAACACAGGTATTCTATTCCGAGACATGATATTGAACTACATAAAAAAACAAAAAGAACCACTATCAGCTAAAATAGATGACCGAATGATAAAAGAGTAAATTTTTTAAAGAAACTTAGGTTTGATACGTAATGTTATAGTAAAGAGACCGACTTGAGTTTATGACGCTCATCTTAAACGTATTAGTTGTGTTGGCAACTTTCTTTTTCATGGAGTTTGTTGCGTGGTTTACGCACAAATACATAATGCACGGCTTTTTATGGTATCTGCATAAGGATCACCACCAAGGTAAAGAAGGCTTCTTTGAAAAAAATGACACTTTTTTCTTAATATTTGCCATTCCTAGCATGTACTGCATATTTACAGGTATAGCTAAGCAAGATATTAGACTTTACATTGGAATTGGTATAGCACTCTATGGAATAGCATATTTTGTGGTTCATGACATTATTATTCACCAAAGATTCAAGATTTTAAGCCGATGGAATAACCGTTATATTGTAGGTATTCGTAAAGCGCACAAAATTCACCACAAACATCTTGATAAAGAAAACGGTGAAAACTTTGGAATGCTTATCGTACCTATGAAGTACTTCAAGAAAAAATATGAAGAAAAAGTTTGAAATATCCTTGAAAGCAGCTAAACAATTAGAAAAAACAAAATTTTTAGGTTAAGCAAGTCTGAATAAGACCCAATACTTCTTCAATCTCTTGCTTGGTGTTATGTGCGTGCACGCTAATTCGCAACCTTTCTTGTCCCTTAGGTACAGTAGGCGAACGTACCATAGCTACATCAAAACCAGCATTTTTTACTGTTTCATGAATAGCATGCAATTTAGTAAGATCGCCTATCACAATTGGAATTATAGGAGTTTGTATGTTCAAGTGCGGCAATAAGTGCTGAAAAACTTGTATATTGAAGTGTAAATCTGCACGCCAATTAGAATTTTGTGCAATAAGTTGTGTTGCAGCATGCATAACCCTAACTTGAAAAGGAGAAAGTGCCGTAGTATAAATGACAGGGCGAGCTTTATTGAGTAAATAAGCTTTAATAACGCTATCTTGTACTGCTATCACTGCGCCGAAAGTTCCCCCGGCTTTGCCAAAACCTATTATCCGTATAGATATGTTCTTATGGCAGTTATACATCTGTAATAAACCTTGACCTTTATCTCCAAATACACCAAAGGCATGCACTTCATCGGCTATCAAAATAACTTCGTATTGCTGAGCTAACTTTATTATAGTTTGCACTTCTGGAACATCTCCGTCCATGCTATACACAGTTTCAAAAACATAAAATAATTGCCCATCACCTATGGATTCACGATATTTTTTTATCTTTTTTTCTAAATCATTCATATCATTATGCTTCACAGGATATCTTGATGCAAAAGATAAACGCATGCCCTCTTTTATACTAGCGTGGACTTTCTCATCATACAAAATAATATCCTTTCTACTAGGAAAGGTACTCAGTACGGCTACATTCGCATCATAAGCAGAATTAACTATAAGTGCATCGGCACAATCAAAATATTCTTTGAAAAAATCTTCTGCTTCCTGGTGCCAAATTGAATTACCTGAAAGTAAACGAGAACCTGTACTGCCCAATGGAATGCCATTAGATAATTCTTTTAGCATTAACTTTTGTAATATGCCCTTTTTAACTATTCCAAGATAGTCATTAGAAATAAAATCAATTTGGTTATAGTATTGTAGAGTACGATATTCCTGTTCTACTTTGAGCTGATGTATTTGTTTTTCAATTTGAGAGAGCCATTTTTGCATGTATCAAAATACGGCATTTATGAGCATATTTGCAACTGTATGTACTATCCTCGAGATACGATTGCTGCGGTATCTACGGCAATGGGCGGAGCGCTAAACCTTATTAGAGTTTCAGGTCAAAACGCTATTACTATTGTTAACGCAATTACTAAAAAAGATATTACTCAACAAAAAAGTCATACCACAAGGTTAAATTATATTATTGATGAAAATCAAAAAGAAATTGATGAGGTAATGATTACTGTATTCCATGCTCCTAAATCTTTTACTACTGAAAACGTAGTAGAAATTACTGCGCATGGTAGTCCTTATTTAGCAGAAAAAATTTTAAGTCTTTTAGTGCAGAATGGAGCAAGAATAGCACAGAAAGGTGAGTTTACTTTACGTGCTTTTTGGAACGGACGTTTAGACCTTGCCCAAGCCGAAGCTATTGCAGACCTCATCAATGCCCAAAACGCACAAATGCATCGTATTGCTTGGCAACAAATGAAAGGTGGCCTCTCTCAAAAAATGAAAACTCTTCGCCAAGACTTAATTCATTTTACCGCTCTAATGGAATTAGAATTAGATTTCGCCGAAGAAGATGTAGAATTTGCTAATCGCCAGCAATTTATTAAACTTTTGCAAGATATACTTACTTTTGTAGGGGAACTTCTACGTTCTTTCAAATATGGTAATGCCCTCAAAAAGGGCGTTCCCGTAGCCATCATAGGCAAACCTAATGCAGGTAAATCCACTCTGCTCAATGCCCTATTGGAGGAAGAAAAAGCAATTGTAAGCCCTATTCCAGGCACTACCCGAGATGTAATTGAAGACACGCTCACCATACAAGAAATTACTTTTAGGTTTATGGATACCGCAGGGCTAAGGGATACTACGGACACAATTGAACAAATAGGTGTGGCTAAAACTTTACAAAAAATTCAAGAAGCCGAAATTATTTTGTATGTATGCAGCGCTAATCCAAACAGTAACCAAAATGAAGAAAATATCTATCAAGCTTATCAAACTATACAAACTTACCGAAACAATAAGAAAGATGCTCAATGGGTAATTTTAGCTAATAAAGTTGATATTTACCCACAAAATGCGCCAACCCCCTCTTTTGATATCCCTGTATTGTATTTATCTGCCAAAGAGAAACAAGGTATAGACCAACTCAAAGCACATTTATTACATACAGTAAGACAATTTTTACCCGATTATCAAACTGCTTTAATTCTAACTAACCAACGACATTTTGAACTACTTTCTAAAACTTATGAGCATCTCAAAAGTGCTTTACAGGGTTTTCAGGATTGCGTCAACACTGAGTTGATTAGTATAGATGTTAAACATGCTCTGCACTACCTGGGGCAAGTAACAGGTGAAGTAACTCCAAATGATGTTTTAGCCGATATTTTTGCTAATTTCTGTATTGGTAAGTAAAATTAAATTTGATAACAAGCTCATGAATTTATTTAGGAAATTTTGGGCAGTTTGGTATGCGTGTGTGTGTATAGTCGTGTTTTTTAGCTTGATTCTTCCTATTCAATTTATTTTCCTTCAACGAAAGAAGTGGCATAAGTATGCTAATTTCATGAATAGAGTTTGGTCATGCATAGTTTGCATACTTGTAGGACATTGGGTATTTGTAAAGAACAAAAAGAACTTTAAGGTATCTAAAAAACCTTTTTTAGTGGTAGCTAATCACAGTTCCTACATTGACATTCCTATATTGATGTGGGCACTCCCTTTTGACGCGCGTTATATAGGTAAAGCAGAGCTAGGTAAAGTGCCCATTTTTGGATATATGTTCAAAAAACTTCACATTCCTGTAAATAGAAGCAGTAAAATAGATAGTTATAGAGCTTTTAAGAGGGCTGCGCAGTTTTTGAAAGAAGGCATGTCAGTAGTTATTTTTCCCGAAGGAACTATTCCTGAAAATCCTCACCAATTAGGTCAGTTCAAAGAAGGCGCGTTTGCGTTAGCTATTCAAAAAAAAGTTCCTATTTTGCCCGTTAGTATTATAGGTAGCCGCTATGCTTTTGAAGATCCTACGAGGTTAAGCGCTATGCCCAAAAAAATTACTGTAATTATTCATGAACCCATTACTCCCACTACACAAACAGAAAAAGAGTTAAAAACATACATTTACAATCTGCTCTCTAAGTCAGTATTTGGATATGAAAGTAAAACCTAAAAAACATTTAGGACAACACTTTTTGAGAGATTTCTCTGTGGCTAAACGCATGGCAGATATGGTTGTTAACACGCACTTACCCATGTTAGAAATTGGGGCAGGTACAGGAGTGCTTACTCAATTTTTGGTTCAAAAAAAATTCAACCTGCACGCCGTAGAAATTGATATGGAAGCCATTCAATACCTCAAACATAATTTTGCACCACAAGATTTTACTTTGTACGAACAAGACTTTTTAACTTTGGATATTTCTGCTTTACCTACTCCAATAGTGTGGATAGGTAATTTACCTTACAATATTAGCTCACAAGTGTTTTTTAAGCTTTGGGAAAATTGTGCGCATGTTCCAGAAGCAATTTTCATGGTACAAAAAGAAGTAGCGCTGCGGTTGTCAGGCAAGCCTAATTCTAAGGAATATGGTATTTTAAGCGTACTACTACAATTGGAGTATCAAATTACATACGCCTTTACAGTTCCTCCCCATGTATTTGAACCTCCTCCAAAGGTTTATTCAGGAGTTATTCATTTAATAAAAAAAACTAGCCCACTTATATATCCTCGTGAAAAGCTTTTAAAGTTAGTTAAAGTCGCTTTTAATCAACGCAGAAAGATATTAAAAAACAGCATAAAGTCATTGTGTAACAAAGAAATAGACATAGATATAAACGGTAGAAACATATTGGGGTACCGCGCTGAGCAACTTCCACCTGAAGCTTTTTTAAAGCTTTTAGATGCTTTACACGATTAAAGAGAGGTTACTGCTTTGAGTAATGAGATAAAAATTCAACAAGTAAACGTACTCCCACACCTGTTCCTCCGCGCCCTTTGTAAGATTGTGCATTTTGTAAAAAGGCGGGACCTGCTATATCTAAATGTATCCATGGGTACTTAGTAAAATGCTGTAGAAACTTAGCTGCTGTGATAGCACCTGCGCTTCTCCCACCAATATTTTTCATATCTGCCACAGTGGATTTTAACAGTTCTGCATATTCTTCCCACAAAGGGAATTCAACCAAGCGTTCATATACTTTATCACCTGCTTTTTTAATAGCACTTTTAATCTCTTCTGATGCTGTACTCATCATAGCAATACCAATATCTCCGACAGCAACCACAGCTGCCCCTGTCAAAGTTGCTAAATCAATTACTAACTCAGGTTCATACTGCTTTGCAAAATGAAGCGCGTCAGCAAGAATTAAGCGCCCTTCTGCATCGGTATTCAAAACTTCTACAAAAGTACCATCATACATTCTAATTATATCCCCAGGCGTGTATGCGTTTTTACCTGGTCTATTGTCTGTAGCAGGAATTAGTCCAATAATGTGTATATCCATTCCCATTTGAGCAATTGCACAGAATGTACCTATTACCGCTGCTGCACCTGCCATATCACATTTCATAGTATCCATGCCCCCTTCGGTAGGTTTGAGACTCAATCCCCCTGTATCATACACAATCCCTTTACCTACTAATACAATCGGTTTTGAGTTTCTGTGCTTATTAGGTTTGTATTCTAATATAGAAAAAGTAGGAGGTAATTCACTTCCTGCATTAACCGCTAATAATCCCCCCATTTTGAGAGACTCTATCTTCTTTTTATCCAAAACTTCCACTTTGAAGCCATATTTTTTGCCTAAATTTTGGGCAGTATTCGCTAATTCTGTTGCGGTTAATGTAATAACAGGTTCATTGACTAAATCCCGAGCTATACACGTACTTTGACCTATAATTTGCCCCCTTTTAACCGCATTTTTGAGATTTTTATTCTCCTTATCTACGCAAATGTTTATTTTTTTGAGAGAATTGAGTGTAGGTTTAGAAAGATACTTGTTGAATTGATAGTTAGATAAAAGACTAGTTTCGGCTACTGCGGTTACTAAGTCCTCAATAGAAATGTTGTCAAAAGAGTCATGTATATGAATGTTAAGTTCAGAGATACGCAGAGTATTAGCTGTACTGACTAATTCATGCACACCCTTGCGAATTTTTTCTAAAGACACTTCGTGGTGTTCGCCAAGGTGATGTAAAATAGTAATGCTCTCCCCTAAAATATACCTTGTACCCGAAGTGAAACTCTCTGCGTCTAATCCTTTATATGAAGATATAAAAGAATGTCCAAGTTCTTTATCTATCAAATAAGCTTGATGCCCTTTGGCTTTTTTGTCTGAAATTAAGCTAATGTCCATGCAAGCAAACTTGCAAAATTATTTCTAACTATACAAGTACAATTTAGTTGCAACAAACCATATACGGGACAATTTTTACTATTTTCGCAGTCATGATGATACGATTAGGCGTATTGGTACTTTGTATAGGCATTTTTGTGGCATTTGGACAGGAAAACGTTTCTGAAAGCAGAGGAATTGTACTAGATGAAATTATTGCCGTAGTAGGCGATAATATCATACTTCGTTCAGATCTTGAACGGGAATACAACGATTTGATTATGAACGGCGAACAAGATAACGGTTCGCTCAAATGTGAAGTTCTTTCAGGGTTATTGGCAAGTAAGTTGCTCCTATCCCGAGCACGTATAGATAGTGTTACTGTACCTGATGATCGCGTAGAGCGCGAACTGAATAAACGCATTAACTTATTTATTGAACGATTAGGCAGCAAAGAAAAGTTAGAAGAGCTGTACGGCAAACCTCTTTCTCAATTTAAGATTGACATGCGCGCGCAAATTAAAGAACTTCTGATAGTACAAACTATGCAAAACAAAATTACGGGTAATGTTCAAATTACTCCCAAAGAGGTCAAAGAGTTTTATCAAAAAATACCCAAAGACTCCTTACCAGTTTACGAGGAAGAATTAGAAATTCGGCAAATAGTAATCTTTCCTACGATGAGTAAAAACCAAATTCAGGCAGCTTATCAAGTAGCTAAACGTTTGCGAGATGCTATTGTGCGTGGTGAGTTAGATTTTGAAAAGGTTGCCCGAGACACTTCCGATGATACAGGTAGCGCCGTCAATGGGGGAGATATCGGTTGGACTAAACGCGGAGAGCTAGTTCCTGAATACGAAGCCGTAGCATTTTCTCAACCTATTGGTAAAATATCCGAACCCGTAGAAAGCATGTACGGTTGGCACATCATTCAAACTTTGGAACAAAAAGGGGAGCAAGTTCATACTCGGCATATTCTCATTAAGCCTAAAACCACTTCCAGCGATGACGGACAAGCAATTATGCGCTTAGATAGCATCCGTAAGTTATTGATAAACAAAAAAATAACACCCTTAAAAGCAGTAAAAGAGTTTTCTGAAGATAAACAAACCGTAGAAACAGGCGGCTACCTAACTCATCCTCAAACAGGGCGAAACCGTATTCCTGCTAAACTACTTGAAAGTGAAGTGTACTTCAAAATTCAAGACTTGAAAGAAGGCGAAGTAACCCCTCCATTTCCTTATACCCACTATGATGGTAAAAAAGGTTATCGTATCTTAATTTTGGAAAAGCGTATTCCCTCTCATGTAGCTAACCTTGATGATGACTATGAGCGTATTCAAAATGCCGCACTTTCTGAAAAGAAAAATCAAGTCTATCAAGAATGGATAAAAGAAAATTCTAAAAAAGTGTATGTAGAAATTCGGGATAAATCTTTTAATTGCAAAGAGTTAGAAATATGGAAAAGATAATTTACCAAGATGCCATAGAAGCAGTACAAGCATTGGGAGAAAAATACAAAGTTCTAACCCAAGAAATTGCAAAACAAATTGTAGGACAAGAAGAAATTGTACGGCAATTATTGACATGTATTTTTAGTCAAGGGCACTGTTTGTTGGTAGGTGTACCTGGGTTAGCTAAAACGCTATTAGTGCGTACATTAGCTGAAGCTTTGGGCTTGAGTTTTAACCGCATCCAATTTACTCCTGACTTAATGCCTTCAGACATAACTGGAAGTGAAATATTAGAAGACACAGAACGGGGCAAACAGTTCAGATTTATTCAAGGACCTGTATTTGCCAATATTGTTCTAGCAGATGAAATTAACCGTACTCCCCCTAAAACTCAAGCCGCTCTATTGGAAGCTATGCAGGAATATTCTGTTACTAACGCAGGAAAAAAATATGTTTTAGACCTTCCATTTTTCGTACTAGCTACTCAAAACCCTATTGAACAAGAAGGAACTTACCCACTTCCTGAAGCACAATTAGACCGTTTTATGTTTAATGTTTGGGTAGATTATCCATCTTATCAAGAGGAGATTCAGATTGTAAAGTCCACAACTTCGCTTCAAAAAGTCAATATTCAAAAAGTATTGAGTAAAGAGGAAATTTTGTACTTTCAACGGTTAGTGCGTGAAGTACCTGTGGCAGACAATGTCATTGAGTATGCGGTTAAGTTAGTCCATAAAACAAGAGTAAATTCAGGTATTGCAACTGATTTTGTGAAAAAGTATGTTTCTTGGGGTGCAGGACCTAGAGCTTCGCAGTATTTGATTATTGGGGCTAAGGCAAATGCGCTTATTCATGGCAAGTATTCACCTGATATTGAAGATGTACAAGCTGTAGCTCATCCTATTTTGCGCCACAGAGTAATTTTGAATTTTACTGCGGAAGCGGACGGTATTACTATTATGGAGCTTATTGACAAGCTTTTATGAGCTTCGGTTTAATCTTATGTTTGTAGCCACAGGTAGCATAAAAAGCTATGCTAAGTTCAGAAAGAAATAAAATACGTAGGTATGTGTACTTACGATATCCTTTTCGATTTTAGAAATTTTTTCATACTTTTACTCTTATTCAAAAAGTCCCCCTGATGTAAGCGGTAAAAAAGTAACACTAAGTATATGAACTATTTAGAATTAGCAGAACAGGTCATAAAGCAGGTAAATCAGCCTTTGACTCCCAATGAAATTTGGGAAAAAGCTGTGGAACTTGGACTTGACCAAAAACTAAATTCTATAGGTAAAACACCCTGGGCTACAATTACAGCTCGACTTTACGTTGATGTCCGTGATAATCCAAATACCAAGTTTGAAATAGTCGGAAAAAGACCAACTAGATTTGGACTCAAGGGTATCACTCAAAACAGTACTAATACTATTTTAGAACAATATCAGATACTTAAACCTGAAAGTTTTACAGAGCGCGATCTGCATCCTTTGCTTGTAAAATTTGCCGATACATATCACCATTTCAGAGGAATGAAGATAAAAACAATTTTTCATGAAAATTCAAGTAAAACAAAAAGAGGATATAATAAGTGGCTGCATCCTGATTTGGTAGGAGTATATTTCTCTTTCAATGATCCAATTAGACAATATGAAAAAGTGATTATTGAATTTCAAAACGACTTTTCTATTTCCTCAATTAAACTATTTTCGTTTGAGTTAAAAATTAAGTTAGACATCTCCAATCTTAGAGAAGCCTATTTTCAAGCTGTATCTAATTCAAGTTGGGCAAATGAGGGCTATTTGGTTACCTTGAAAATTGATGAGGAGGTAATAGAGGAAGTTAGACGGTTGACAAATTCTTTTGGTATTGGGCTAATTAAGCTTGACGCAGAAAATATTGAAGAAAGTCAGATAATTGTTCCTGCAACATATAAAAAACAGCTAGACATTGATGCGATGGACAGATTGGCAACTGAAAATCAGCATTTTCGTGATTTTTTACAAAACATCATAGATGATAATAAAATCAAAAAAGTGAATAGCAAGTATGACGAAGTTTTAAGTAATGAAGAACTTGCCAGATACTTGAAAGACAAAGGAATCATAAAGTAGAGAAATGTTACTCCAACTGTACACCTATAAAGTGTTTTTATAGGTTATTTTTTGTTTGTATCTTTTTTGGGCGTGCCCCTTGCTGACGCAAGGGTCGGGGCATTCCGCACGTAGCCCGAAGCACGCCGACCTTGTGGGCATGAGCGCAAGCGAAACGCCCACAAGGGCACGCCCAAAAATTAAAACTTAAACTTTCTGCGTAATTATCTTCGCTTGAATTAAAAAACAAGCTAATTTATACTTTCATTTGATGAAAAACAGCTTACCTGCAAAGTACTTGGAAATAAGTCTCTGTATTTTGATAACTTAAAACAAGCAATAAGATCTGCTGCTCAAAGAAATTAGCTGATGATTTTACTACCAATTGGCTATGGCTTTACCTTGTTTGCAAGAGAGCAAAGCCATACTTTTGCACTATGCTAAAAAGTTTTATCAAAAATGTGAGTTTTATGCTTGCTTTGAATTTAGCGATTAAGCCGTTGTGGGTTTTGTGCGAAATTTGGGTTCAAAATAAAGTAGGAGATACGCAGTACGGACTGTATAGCACAGTACTGTCTTTGTGTATGATATTAGGAATTGTGCTTGATTTAGGTATCAACCAAATGACTACTCGCGAAGTAGCCCGAAATAACCTCAATACTAAACAATTTTTTGCCGAAGCCCTTGGCGTAAAAATAATCCTTGTTCCTGTCTTTTTTGTGTCTGTATTCCTTGCTGCAATGCTATTAGGCTATAACTCTTTGCAGTTAAGAATGTTGGCTGTACTTAGCACAGCACAGGTTTTTACTTCATTGTTGTTGTTTATGAGAGCAGGGTTTCAAGGTCTACATTATTTTAGGCAGGATTCTCTACTTTCTGTATTAGATAGACTGATTTTAATTGTATGCTTAGTAGTTCTGTTGCTACGCCCAACATTTGACATATTTTTTTTAGGCTATCTTCAAGTAATTGCTTATTGTGCTGCTTTTTTAACTGCTTTGATTATTTTACACAAAAAAAGCCATTACGTACAAGTGTATTTTTCTTTGGAAAGTACTCAAAAGATTCTCAAAAAAACTATTCCGTATGCAATGCTGTGGTTTTTTATGACAATTTACACTCGTATAGATAGTGTAATGTTAGAGTGGCTATTGAGAGATGTTCAAGGAAAAGATTTTGGTAAGTACATAGCTGGAGTGTATGCTTCTGCTTACAGATTGATGGATTTTAGCAACACTATTCCGATTATGTTTGCTACTATATTGTTCCCCATGTTTAGCCGACTATTAGATAAAAAGAAGGCTTTAGAAACCTTTGTAAAAAGCGTGCTTGTGGTTATGTTGTTTATTACGATGTTAATTGTAAGTTCTTGTACTTTCTATGCTAGTGAAATTTTGTCTTTGCTATATAAAGCAAAAGGAAGTCAATCTGTGGAATTAGCTACTCCTGTATTTATTGTGTTAATGTGGGCTTATATAGGTTTCGTTTTGATATACATGTTTGGTACTTTACTAACTAGCGCAGAGATGCTTGATAAACTTTCACAAATAACTCTCGTAGGGGCTATAATGAGCTTGTTACTCAATGGAATATTGATTCCCAAATATCATGCTTTGGGTGCAGCAATAGCCTTATTGTGTACTCAAATATTGATGGTTGTTTTACATGTTTTACTGTGTCAGCGGCGTTTTTCTTTTACTTATCAAAAGACTTATTTGGCTAAAAATGTGCTTTTTGTTGCAGCTAGTTTTTTTATAGGATATGTGAGTACATTTTTACCTTTTGTGTGGTTTTTGAAGGTCTTTGCTAATGTTGTATTCATATTGATTTTTGCTTTTGCTATAAGGTTTGTATCCAAAGATGCTTTTACGGTCATATTCAAGCGAGGGTAGGTTGTCCATTTGCGTGAGGGGCATGGAGCATGCCGTTAGGCAGTGCGAAGCGCAGCGAAGCACCGAAGCGATAGCGCAGTGCGGAATGCCCCGACCCTTGCGTCAGCAAGGGGCACGCCCAAAAAAATAAAATAATCTGACTAAATTTGACTACTTTGTTGACTGCGCTCTCTTTTTCAAAGTTTGTATAATTTTGCATGCATGGATAAAAAAATACTTATATACACAAGCCTTATCCTAAATACAATCTTATTATTGAGCTGCACGAAAAACACTAAAAAACAAACCAAAATAGACGAAAGCAGACTGCTAGAAAATTTTAGCAAGTTTGTACCTATTTCGCCGATGTCCGCTATTTTGTATGCCCAAGAAATAGATTTACAAAATGATGGTTTCAAAGAAATTTATGCGGTAATCAAAAGCCTGCAAGCGCCAAAAAAGTGCTATACCGTACTTTTTAATGCAAAAACCTACACTTATATGGGCGGATTAGAACTTCCACCTTACCAAATGGTAGATGAGGTTGATACGCTCATTGTCAGCAGGATTACAGGTGATAAAATAGACGATATGACTTTGATATTCAAAGAAAAACGAGATACATCTATAACAATATGGAATTCTACTTCCACTTTTGCACAAGGTAAAATGCGATTTTTATATGATTATGAAGTTTTTGAAGAAGGACCTACACGCAAAAAAATATCCTACGCTGTAATAAATGAAAAAAGTGAGCTCATCATTTACAATGAACGCTTTGATAAACGAGACTCCTGCGTGTATGCTACGTATGATGTGCGCGATTATATTGAAACAGGTTGGGTAAAACCTAAAACTCACTTTTTTTTGACAAAATGTTTTGCATATCCAAGAGTAAAGGACAGAAATGCCGTGTGGAACTCTAACTACATTTTAATGTCCCAAATTTATGGGGCTATGGAGAGAAAAAGCGCTATGGAATTTTACAAAAATCCTGAAAACACAAATAAAATTAACCAACTTAAATCAAAATACAACTTTTAACTTTTTGTAACAATGCTATACTACCTATTCAAGTGGTTGGATAAAGTCAAGGATGTGCCTGGTACAGGTATATTTCAGTTCATTTCTGTACGGGCGGCTATGGCAGCTATTTTTGCTGTACTTATTTCAATGATATTCGGTAAATATGTAATTGCTTTTTTGAAAAAGTATCAAATTGGTGAAATAATTCGCCCTGATGGACCTGAAAGCCATTTATCTAAACAAGGTACGCCTACTATGGGCGGCATAATTATCGTTGTAAGCATTATTTTTCCTGTTCTACTTTGGGCAAAGTTGGAAAATTCGTTCATCATCATGATGCTTATCTCTACTCTTTTTATGGGGATTATTGGATTTTTAGATGATTACATTAAGTTTAGACAAAAACGAAATTTGCCTTTGAAATACTTCGGATTCATTAGCGCTAAAAGGGGTATCAAAGGTAAAGTCAAAGTAATTGGACAAGTAGGATTAGGGCTTCTCATTGGAGCAACTTTGTACTACAATCCTAACTTCAAAGATGAAATTAGAACTATTACTACCACGCCCTTTCTCAAAAATAATGAATTTGACTATGCGAACCTGATTCGTTTTATAGGTCCTGACTATCGTAAATATGCTTTTGTGGTTTTTATTCCGATTATCATTTTTATTGTAACAGCTATTACTAATTCAGTTAATTTGACCGATGGGATAGATGGCTTAGCCGCAGGAACCTCAGCAATTGTAGGGACAACCTTAGGTGTTTTTGCTTATGTTTCGGGTAATTCTTTAATGGCAAAATACTTGGGCATTACATACATTCCGAATTCAGGCGAAATAGTGGTATATATTGCTGCTTTTGTAGGAGCTTGTGTAGGATTTTTGTGGTACAACAGCTATCCTGCCCAAGTGTTTATGGGTGATACAGGCAGCTTAGCGCTGGGCGGAGGTATAGCGGCTGTGGTAATATGTCTCAAAAAAGAGCTTTTAGTACCTGTGCTGTGCGGAGTTTTTTTTGTAGAGTCTTTGTCGGTAGTGATACAAGTCAGTTATTTTAAGTACACAAAAAGAAAGTACGGTGAAGGGCGTAGAGTTTTTAGAATGTCTCCTTTACATCATCACTATGAGAAGGCAGGAATACCTGAACCTAAAATTGTTTTTCGGTTTTGGGTGGTAACTTTATTTTGCTGTATTTTAGCAGTAGTGTTATTGAAGTTGAAATAGTTCAAATTCAGGTAGCTTAATGAATTTTTGCGGCTTGTGAAAGAGTTAGAAGCATAGTGGTTTGTTTTTTTATAGTTAGTTTTATTTTTTAATTTTTTGGGCGTGCCCTTGCCCATACTTCGCTGCGCTTGTATGGGCAAGGTCGGCGTGCTTCGGGCTACGCTATCGCTTCGGTGCTGCGCTTCGCTACGCACTGGGCTAACGCCCACCCTCCGCATGCCTCACGCAATAAACTACTACAACCACCTTACCGATTCTTGACTACTTTACACCACTCAAAACTATATTTATCATATCAAATTTAATTTCAATTATTTAAGTTTGCCGTAAGATATGAACAAAAACCTTAAAACCTTGCTATCCTTATACCTTATGAGTATTTCAATCTTCGTATATGCACAAAAGACCAAACATAAATTCCGCCATTCTGACAAAAGCAGCCCCACTAGTTTTTCAATTCAAAATCTTGAATCTCCGAATAGAGATACATATCAAAAACCTGACAAGGTAATAGAGTATTTAGGTAATCTTGAAGGTAAAACTATTGCAGATATAGGAGCGGGTTCGGGGTATTTCTCTATGCGCCTTGCACAAAAATGCTCAAAAGTTATAGCCATAGATATAGATACAGCATTGCAAAAATTACTTAGTCAGCGTATAAAACAGGCTGAAATTTCTAACATTGAACTACGGACATCTTCTCATGACAGTCCTATGCTCGCAGAAAATGAAGTGGATATCGTTTTCTTGGTCAATACATATCATCATATAAAAAATCGTGCAGAGTATTTTAAGAAAGTCAAAAAGGGTATAAAACAAGATGGAAAGTTAGTAGTTGTAGATTTTTTTAAGGTTCAAACACCAGTTGGACCTCCTGTAAAGCATAAAGTTTCTATTGATGAAACTATAGCAGAGTTGAAGGAAGCAGGATTTGCTCATTTTGAATTAGAAGTTAATCTGTTGCCGTATCAGTTTATTCTCACAGCGAAGTAGTTCCGAATTTAAGGTATGATTTTTGTTATTTTGCCTTCGCTTAACTTAAATTATCTCAAAGTGCATGAAAGTAATTATTCCGATGGCAGGTATGGGCAAGCGCCTTCGCCCCCATACCTTGACCACTCCTAAACCTTTATTCCCCATCGCAGGAAAACCTATCGTACACCACTTGGTAGAAGATATCGCAGTACTTATTAAGCAACCGATTGAAGAAATTGCGTATATCATCGGAGATTTTGGGAAAGAAGTAGAAAACTCTTTGAGTAAAGTAGCAGAAAAAGTAGGGGCTAAAGCTAAAATCTACTACCAACAAGAACCTTTAGGCACAGGTCATGCAATACTGTGTGCCAAAGAGAGCTTAGTGGGAAATGTAGTAGTTGCTTTTGCAGATACGTTATTCAGAGCAGAATTTGAATTAGATACCGATAAAGACGCCGTAGTGTGGGTTAAAGAAGTAGATAATCCTAGCAGCTTTGGTGTAGTCAAACTCAATGATAAACAAGAAATCATAGACTTTGTTGAGAAGCCCAAAGAGTTTGTTTCAAACTTAGCCATTATAGGAATATATTACTTCAAAAGTGGAGAATACCTGTGTCAGGAACTTCAACGCTTGATAGACCAGAATATCAAAAGTTTAGGAGAATATCAGCTCACAGATGCTTTGGCACACATGCTTCAAGAAGGTAAAAAAATGAGCATAGCAGGAGTAGCGGAATGGATGGATTGTGGAAACAAACAAGCACTTTTAGAAACGCATCAAAATGTGTTAAATTACTTGCAAAAAAACAATAAAATTCATAATTTTGTTTATCCGAATAGTGTGATAACTCCACCTTGCTACATCGCAGATAATGTGCAAATACACAACTCTATTATTGGTCCTTACGTATCAATAGGAGAAAACGCCGTAATAGAAAACGCTATACTTTCACATAGTATTGTTCAGGATAATGCACAGATTTATTACGCGCAGCTGCATCACTCTATTATTGGAAAAAATGCGAATGTGAAAGGTGTAGCACTATCGGTTAATTTAGGTGATTATTCTTGTATTGAAGTATGAAAAATTGGATAGTTATTTTGTGGGCTTTTACTTTGGCTACGGTTTGGGCACAAAATGCAACAGACCCAAAAAAAACAAAAAAGAAAAGGGAAAAAGAAAAGTCAGAGAAAATAACCCCTCCCCGCAAACTTTCACCCGAAGAGAGAAATAAGCTCAATTACTATTTCATAGAAGGAGCTACCTACTGGGCTAACAACCAATATGCCCAAGCTCTAACTTACTTCACAGAAGTCCTAAAAATTGACCCAAATAACGCAGCAGCCAATTACAACATTGCCCAAATTATGCTAGTAATGGCAATGTATGAAAAAGGTATCCCCTACGCTCAAAAAGCTATTAAGTTAGACAAAGAAAATATATGGTACCGTATTATCTTGACCAACTTGTATCTAGAAAACAAACAACTAAAACAAGCTATTGAAAATCAAGAAAGCTTAGTAGCTGACTTCCCAAACTATTTAGAAGGCTACAATCAACTCTTAAATTTTTACCTGCAAGCTAAGTCTTATGAAAAAGCTATCGCGCTATGTAATGAAATGGAAAAAAGATTTCCCTTGGGAGATGAAATTGCTTTTCGTAAAATAAAAATCTACAAACTCATGGGCAAAAATAAAGATGCTATTCAAGAAATTAAACGTCTAACAGAACTTCGCCCCAACAAAATAGAATATAAAGAATTGCTGGCAGAAACCTATAAGGAAGCAGGAATGAACGAAAAATGTTATGAAACTCTGCAAGATATTTTGCAACAAGACCCCAATAATGGATACGCTCTTATTGCCACTATGCAATTTTATGAAAATAAAAACGACCAAGTAAAAGCTGACGAGTATCTACACAAACTACTTGAAAATGCAGACTTACCCATTGAAACTAAAATTCAACTACTTTCTAATCAATTACTCAAAAATAGAAACAAACCTCAAAATTTGCTTCATTTCCTGGGTTATGCCTTGAAATTAGAAACTACAAATACCGATAACGTAGTCCTAATCACTTTAATTGCTGACTTTTACTCTGTATTAGATTCCTTACAAAAAGCCCGAACTTACTATAAAAAGTCTTTGCGGATTAACGAAAACAATATACGCGTATGGCAAGCGTTAGTAGATGTCTCCATGAGAACCAAAAACTATACACTTGTAAAAGAAGACACCGACAGTGCTCTAGTACTTTTTCCTAATGACCCCGATTTTATCTTTTGTAACGGAATTGCTTGCTATAATTTGAAAAAATATGAAAGCGGCATCAAAGTCTTGGAAAGAGGAATAAAGATAAGCAGAAACATCCCTGACCGCTTAGTGGATATGTACTCTATGCTGGGAGATATGTACAATGCTACCAAGCAGTACCAAAAGTCTGATGAAGCTTACGAAGAAGCCCTTAAACTTGACCCTAAAAATACGATTGTTCTCAATAATTATGCTTATTACCTCTCTTTACGCAAAGAAAAGTTAGACAAAGCCGCAGAAATGGCTAAAAAAGCCGTAGAACTCCACCCTACTCCCAACAACATGGATACCTATGGTTGGGTACTGTACAAACAAGGTAAATACGAAGAAGCCGAAATATGGATTAAAAAAGCCGTAGACACAGGGCGAGTAAGTAGTGTAGTATATGAGCATTACGGTGATGTTCTTTCCAAGCTTAACCGAAAAAATGAAGCGGTCAAGTATTGGCGCATAGCCTTAGAAAAAGGAGGTAGCCAAAGTATTAACAAAAAAATAGAAACAGGACAGACAGATTAAAAAACGTTTAAGCACTCATAAAAAAGTTTTTAAGAACTTTTTAGGATTTTTTTGGGCGTGCCCTTGCCCACACTTCGCTGCGCTGGTGTGGGCAAGGTCGGCGTGGGGGGGGGGGGGCGGGGGCGGGGGGGGGGGGGGGGGGGCCCCCGCGCGCGGGAGCGAGCCCGCCCGCAGCCCCACCCCC
>JANWVW010000022.1 GCA_025056095.1 Bacteroidia bacterium | reverse complement strand
TTGCGTAGTTTGCAGCAATTGCATATTTTTGTGGTCAAAATTTGGGAGTGTTAATCGAACCATTGTGGAACTGCGACGTGAATAAATATTCTTGATCCTTTATGAGCAGCAAAACGTTTGGGTGTTAATCGAACCATTGTGGAACTGCGACAACAAGGATGCTTATGTTTCCCGTGTACGGGTCTGGGTGTTAATCGAACCATTGTGGAACTGCGACTTATACAAACTACCCCTTCTTCATCTCTTACCAATTCTCTCAAGTGTTAATCGAACCATTGTGGAACTGCGACACAAAGGTCAAGTTCCTCAATTTCTCCTTCCTCTAATACAGTGTTAATCGAACCATTGTGGAACTGCGACGGCTGCAAGGGCTTTACCTTTGCAGCTATTTTTGTATAAGTAAGAGATCTCCACACAGCGATTGAAGGTTAATTTTTAGGGCGTTTGGTTGTAGGAGTTCCGCCACAACCAAACGCCCTGTGAGCTCGCCCCTGCACAGAACTAACCTCTGCCCCTTTGTGCTTCACATAAATAAACTTCAAAGGATGATTTTATTTTACTTTATGCAAAGTTTTAGCTTGTAACTACTTGTACTTCAAGCTTAAACAAGGTAAAGACATAACTGCACAGGTCAATTGCGTGAGGGGCATGGAGCATGCCGTTAGGCAGTGCGTAGCGTTAGCGAAGCACCGAAGCGAAGCGCAGTGCGGAATGCCCCGACCCTTGCGTCAGCAAGGGGCACGCCCAAAAAATCAAATTATTTCAGACCTGCACAATAAACTAAACTCAAAGACAAGTAGTCCAAATTCAATTAAATGAGTCTTAATGAAACTTTTTGCTTAACTCTGTCAATGCTTTCTATGCTCACCTGAATAATATCACCAACCTGTACAACCTCATAAGGACTTTTGACAAAGCTTCCTCTGCCCATTTTAGAAATATGTAATAACGCATCGTTTTTAACACCTATATCCACAAAAGCGCCAAAATCTACCACATTCCGCACTGTACCTGTAAGTTCCATACCCTCTTTTAGGTCATCAATAGTCAACACATCTGAACGAAGAATAGGACCAGGCATGTCCTCACGTGGATCACGACCTGGCTTGGCTAAATTATCGCGAATTAAAAGTAATGTAGGTAAACCAATACCTGCTATTTTACATAACTTATCGCATTCTGATTTTTTGATAGACATTAACCTCTCTGCTAAGGCTTTGAAGTTTTCAATCGGAATTTGGTAGTATTCGGCTATTTTGCGTACAGCATCGTAGCTTTCGGGGTGAATGTTAGTGTTATCCAAAGGATTATCACCTGCTCGTATACGTAAGAATCCTGCGGCTTGCTCAAATACTTTTTCGCCTAAGCCAGGAACTTCTAAAAGTTGCCGTCTATTTGTAAACCGCTTGATTTTCTGCCTATAACTAACGATATTTTTAGCTATTCGTGCATTAAGCCCTGAAACATAACTTAAAAGACTAACCGATGCAGTATTTACATCTACACCTACATGATTGACACAAGACTCTACAACATCCTCTAATTTTTCTTTGAGCAGAGTTTGATTCACATCATGCTGATACATACCTACACCAATAGATTTAGGGTCAATTTTTACAAGTTCGGCTAAGGGGTCAAGTAGTCGGCGAGCAATACTGATATTACCACGTTGTGCGGCTTCTAAGTCTGGGAATTCCTCTTTTGCTAATGGCGATGCAGAATATACCGATGCCCCTGCTTCATTAACAATAGTATAATGCACAGAAAGGTTGTATTTTTTTATCATGTTAGCAATAAATTGTTCTGTTTCACGGCTAGCCGTTCCATTTCCGATGGCAATTACGTCTACTTTGTATTTTTCAATCAAATCTTTAACAATTTGTTCAGATTCAAAAATTTTAGCTTTGGGTGGAACAGGGTAAATTGTATCTCCTGCCAAGTAATCTCCGTTTTTATCTATTACGGCTACTTTACATCCTGAAACATAACCAGGGTCTATGCCCATGATAATTTTATCTAACAAAGGGGGTTGAAGTAATAGGTTGCGTAAATTTTTTGCAAATACTTCAATTGCGTGTAAGTCAGCTTTTTCGGTCATAGCAGAACGAATTTCTCGTTCAATAGCGGGTAAGATAGAGTATTTTATGCTGTATTTAATTGCTTGGGCAAGCGTTTCTGCAAAAATTGCTTTTGGATTGTATTTTAGTTTAGTTTGCACATAGTAAATGATGGTTTCTATGTCTGTTTCAATGTTTACTTCAAGCACACCTTCTTTTTCTGCTCTGTTAATGGCTAAAATTTGATGAGGTTTAAGATTTGGGATATTGTCTTTGAACTTAAAGTAAATTTCGTATTTGTAAGCATCCTCTACGGTATTCTCTTTTTTCGTGCAAGTTAAGATACCTTCTTTTTGGACAAAATTGCGTATCCATTGGCGAAGGTCTGCACGGTCAGAGATCTGCTCCATAACAATATACATTGCACCTTCTAAAGCTTGCTTTGTGTCTTTTACTTTATCATTGAGAAATTGAGCAATTATTTCATTTTTATTACCTTCTAGTAGTTGTGTGTCTAGTACTTTTTCGGCTAAGGGCAAAAGTCCATTTTCAATAGCAATAGCTCCTTTGGTTTTGCGCTTAGGTTTGTAGGGCAAGTAAAGGTCTTCTAACTCTGTAAGATTATCGCAATGTATAATTTGTAGTTCTAATTCGGGAGTAAGTTTATTCTGCTCTCGGATAGTGTTGAGGATAGTTTCTTTACGCTCTTGAAGCTGCTTGACATATTTCAAAGCACTTTCAATTGATCGAATCTGGTCTTCATCCATGCCATCTGTACGCTCTTTACGATACCGCGCAATAAAAGGCACAGTAGCACCATCCTCTAAGAGCGCAATCGTAGCTTGAACTGAATGCAGAGGTAAATTTACTCTCTTTTGAACTAATTCTGCTATCAGCATGGCACAAAAGTAAAGATAAAACGGTTACTTAAAAAACAACTTCATAGATTGACTTTTATCCTAAAAATTGGTATTTTTGTAAAAATTGGTATGAATATCAGAAGGGAGTTTTACTTGTTCATGAATATGGGCTCGAAAGCCGTCAATCAAATTATTCTGATTAACGTAGCTACTTTTTTGATTACAGGAGCTCTTTACGTGTTTTTTTTCTTATTTAATAAGCTTGAGATTTATCGCTATTACATCAAGTATGTACAATTGCCTGCTAGTTTTATGCAGCTTGCACAACAACCTTGGTCATTAGTTACTTACATGTTTTTGCACGCAGGTATTTTTCATATTTTATTTAACATGCTTTGGTTATATTGGTTAGGAAAGTCCTTATCTGAATACCAAGGAGATACAAAAGTTTGGTACACTTATGTTTTTGGTGGGCTATTGGGGGGAATGTTGTTCATGATTGCTTTCAATGTTTTTCCTGTTTTTAAGCCGACTATAAGTTATTCTTATGCCGTAGGTGCAAGCGCTGGGGTAATGGCTATTTTAACGGCGTTAGCTACTTTAATCCCTAATCAGCGAATAGTTTTGTTTTTGTTTGGAGAGATTAAAATGAAATGGTTTACTTTAATTGTATTTGCCATTGATTTTTTAATGATTGGAGGTAACAATGCGGGCGGACACATAGCCCATATTGGCGGAGCAATATGGGGTTTTTTGTATATTACGTTACTAAAAAGGGGAATAGATATTTACATGCCTTTTCAACGTTTTTTTGCTCAATTAAAACAATACAGAACTCGAAAAAAAGGTATGAAAATTGTCCACTCTGCTTATTCTGTGGAGTATCAAAGTAAAGCAGGATATATTTCAGAGCATATAGAAAGAGTACAAGTATCTTCACAAAATGATGACGAAATCCCTACACAAGAAGAGATAGACCGAATTTTAGACAAAATTTTAGAAAAAGGCATTCACAGTCTTACCAAAAAAGAAAGGGAAACGCTGTCCAAGTTCAAAGATGTATAAAAATAAAAACAAGGGGATTATCTTGTACAGATAGACCCCCTCGCCCAATCAATCAAACTTAACCTCTTTTACTTAAACGCAACGCTCTATCATTTAGTTACAAATAAAAATATAATTTGCATTAAAAGATGACGTAAATCTAAAAAACCTCAAAGAAGGTACATGTATTTTTTACAAGGTTTATTATTTTTGCCCTATTCTATATGATAGTAAGCAGTGCTACAATTACGCCGAAAGGTGCAGCTAAAAACCAAGATGCTAGCTGGATAGGACATACTCAAAACTATAAAGTAATGGCTGTAGCAGATGGAATAGGTTCTTTTGAGTTTGCAGAATTAGCTGCTCAATTTGCCTGCCAAGCTATTGCAGAATATACTCAAAAAAACTCTGTACAATCATTTGATATGTTTGAAGCTTTTACGTACGCACAGAACTTTTTAAGCAAAAAAGCCAACCAATATTTGCATCAAAACAACATACAACCTGTTGATATAGATTTATTTGGTACCACGTTAATTGTAGCTGTGGAAATAGATGATGAATTTATTTGTGGCTACTGTGGCAATGGAGGAATTTTTCATATTCGTGGCAACTTTGACCACTTCCAAAATACTCAATACCTGCCCTGGAACGCTATCAATTACCTTAATCCGCACACTGTACAAAATGCACAAGGTAGGGAAGCGCTGTACAAATTTCTCTCTCCTCAAAGTACTACTACCGAATATTTGCCCACAACTTTACGAATATCCAAAGACAATCAATGGTATGGGGATATATTAGTCATCTGTACGGATGGCATATTTTCTAACGACCAAGTTCAAATCGGGAAGGATAGCAAAGACAATATTTGGATACAGGGACAAAAAACCATATCCATTCTCTACGAATATCTCAAACCTTTACCGCTTACAAAAGAAAGACTTAATCAAAAAATGCATCAATATCTTGCCCATCTTTTAGAAAATAAACTATTAGATGATGATGCTACTTTGGCTATTTCTATTTCTCAAACTGCCATAAGCTACCACCAAAAACGCCAACATGAAACAGCTTAAACCTATTTTTTGGCTGTGTTTGAGTATAGTCAGTTCTTTTCATTTAGGTTGTTTTAGACTAACGCCTACTCCAAAAGGTCAAACGCTGCTTAAAACCGTAAATGTTCAAATGGCATATCAAAAGAAATGGGTTGCTAAAAGTGAGCTGCCAAGCACCAGCAATATACTAGCCCTATCTGCACAGCATGCACACAGTCAAATTGGGTTTGGAAAAATAGTTCTGCTTCGTCCTAAGGTAGTTTTGTATAAAATAGGTATCCGCTTTCCAAATACAGAGCGCAGAATTCCCAACTGGCTAATAAATAAAGTAGGAGAAAAACCTATCGTTTATGACCGTTTGGCTAACCTTTCGCGACTTCCCATTATACAAAAATATTTAGCGCAGCATGGCTTTTTTAGAGCAAAAGTAGGCATCATAGATACCACTAAAAAAGGTCTATTCCCTAAAAAAATGACAAACTTAGTCTATCGTATTGAACTCAATCAACCTACCCGGATAGAAAAAGTTGTATATGTATGTAAAGACGAAGATGTTAATGCTATCATTCAGAGCACATTGCCCAAAGCAGAGATAAAAGCAGGCGACATCTATAATGAAGATAAAATTTCTGCGGAGCGAGATAGAATTTACAACGAGCTTAAAAATAGAGGATACTATTTTTATACTAAGAATGCTTTTTCTGTATGGGTAGATACCATCAATGTATCGCAGCCATGTGTGGCTATTTTATACATAAATATTCAAGATACAGAGGAGCGCTTGTCCCCTTGGCTGTATGATAGTGTAAAAGTGTACATACGGGATTACAGAGGTTCGTTAATCAATTATGAGTTTCATCCTTCACGCCGTTTGAGAAAAATTTTATCTAGACATCCCGACACAAGTATTGTCAATTTGTATAAGAAATGGCAGCCTTATCGCAGGTATGCTGCGGATTTTCATAATTTAGACTATTTTGGTTTTGTAAGTCAAAGGGATACTATTGAAGCTATCCGCTTGCGCGTCAAACGTGATGCTGATTCTGTGCTTTCGCTCATTTCACCCGCTTTTGCAAAATATTGGCAAAATACTGTGGATACCCTATATGCCCCTGTACCCAAACAAGCCCGAAAAGAGATTTTAGGTAAACTCCGCTTGGATGCTGCTGCAATAGATGATGAAATGTATAAAAACCTTTCTAAACGTAAGAAAAAGAGACTTAAAAAAGGTAAAACGATTATTGCCGATCCTCTTAGCAGCACAGAACGAGAAGCTATGATTAACCTTTATTCTTTTTGGTTATGGCAACGTAGTTTTTTGCATAAGCATCATTTACTTAATCAAAAGTACCCCCAGTGGCGTCATGACGAACCAGCTGCTATTGAAGCCCGTGCAGTATTTATGGAAGGTATTTTGCGTGCAAAAGTCCCTTTGTTCAAAAAAGAATATGACCGCAAAATGCTCCAAGATACATTAAGAGTAGATAACCTTATTATTATTGGGCATACTCACCGAATCAAGTTAGACCTATTGCGAGAAAAAATATCTTTTCCTCACCTTCAACCTTATTCTATTGAGCAGAAAAACCTAGTACAAGGGCGCTTAGACCTCTTAAACATGTTTCGCAATGTTAAAATTAACTTTGAAAAATCCAAAAGACCTCAACTTTTGAATGTAATTGTAGACTTAACTTTACATCATCGCAATGAATATCAATATCGCCCGTATATCAATTCACGCAATAGTAATAATGCCAACAATAGTAATGCAAATAACATAGATTTAGGTAACGGATTGATATTCCGTAACCGAAATACATTCAGGCGCGCAGAACGATTAGAATTTAACATTAACTTTTACACAGCGCTCAACCGAGCAGCTCAACAAGATCCTACTCGCAACCCTTTACGGAGTTCAAACCTAGAGTTTTCTGCTCAAATGGTTATGCCGCGAGTGTTCGGAAAGCAAATAATAGATCCTATTGTCAATTTGTTCAGAAAAAAAGAGAATAGGCATAATTTGTTTCTCAATCCTTACACAACCATAAATACAAAGTTGATATTTGAAAGTCGGCAAAATTACATACGTACGCGCCTTACAGGAATTGTTAATTACGAGTGGTTACACCACCGCTTTGCACGAAGTTCTTTCTCTCCTGTGGTAATGAGTTATGTCAATCCTAGACTATATGCCAATTTTTATACAGATTTGAACCTTGCTGCAAGGAATATCTATCCTACGGACAGCATCAGGCAGCTCAATTACAAACAACAAGTTTTGTTAGACTTTTCACCTACTATTCTTACTGCTGCAAGGTACACTTATACCTACAACGATTATACTTCGGGTGTTAATAGAAAAATTGCCTACTTTTTTTCAGGGACTATTGAGGTAGGAAATAACCTTGCCTATTGGATAGATACTTACCAACTTAAAAAGGATAGTTCAAAAACGGATTTACGGATTGCTAATCGTTTATTTTTTAGCCAATATGTCAAAACTGCGATAGAGTTCAGGTGGTACATGCCGATATATGAAAAGTTCATTTTTGCTATGAGAATTGCAGGGGGATGGGCTACACCGTATAATCGTTCTTATTTTATTCCTTATGACCAACGGTTTTTTTTAGGAGGTTCTAATTCCTTACGTGGGTGGGCGCCGCGTACTGTGGGACCAGGCAGCGCAGGCACAGTCAACACGCCGTTTATTGACCAAGGCGGTGAAATAATGATGGAGTCTAACATTGAAATTCGCAGAAAGCTTTTTGAAGCAGGTGGAATTTTCTACGGCGGATTATTTTTTGATATCGGTAACACGTGGTATAATCCTATCAATAAGCATAAGTCGCCTACGCATGTACGAAGTGAAGCTATTTTTGACATTGACCGCTTTGCCCAAGAGCTGGCTTCAGATGTAGGTTTTGGGTTGCGAATGGATTTTTCTTTTTTGCTCATTCGTTTAGATTTGGCGTACAGAGTTACTGATCCTGCTGAACCATTAGGTAGTCGTTATGTGTTGAATAAACGTTTTTCGCAGACTTTTCGCCGCAAGCCCGCAGGTTTGATGCGCCAAAGTTGGGGACCTCAATTTAATTTAGGATTAGGTTTGCCTTTTTAAAGTTTAAGTTTTTGGGCGTATCCCTCGCTTGCGCAAAGATCGGAGCATTCCGCACGTAGCCCGCAGCACGCCGCCCTTGCTCATACAAGTGCAGCGAATTATAGGCAAGGTCGCGCCCAAAAAATTATTAAGCGTTTTATAAAATAATAGCAAAAAGAAACTTTCTATAACAGATACACTATACAAAATTTGCTTATCTTTGCAAAAAATGAGAGTATTTTTAGGGGACTCAAAAGTTGAAATTGAAATAGAGAACGAACCTTCATTAGGTAGAGGAGGTGAGGGAGGAGTGTACAGGGTACTACGCCCCGCAGAATATACATCGTACTGCGTCAAAATTTACAACGAAAATAAAATCACCCCAGAAAAAATTCGAAAATTAGAATATCTACTCAAAAATAGCCCTATTTTGGACAGCAAAGGGCATCGTTCCGTAATATGGATTGAAAATTTAGTATATCGCCGCAAAGATAGTTCCAGAAATTATGTTTTTCAAGGAATTTTAATGCCCATCGCAGAAGGTTACCCAGTAGAATACCTCTGTGCATATAAATTTCCAATTAGCCGAATTAAACCTAATGAAACCACCTTATACACTAAATTTGACCGTTCCCATCATGATTCTCTTAAAACTCGGCTAGCTGTGTGCTATAACATCGCAGTATCCGTAGCCCAACTTCACCAAAAACAAATATATGTGCATGGAGATATCAAACCTGAAAACATTATATTCAATCATAAAGGCAAAGTATCTATCATTGATTTTGATACAGTACAAGTAATACAAAATGGTAAGCTGCTCTTCCCTGCTTTGGCACACACACCTGAATATGTTCCACCCATGTACCAAAAATCTGACCTCAAAAACACGCTCTTTATACCTTTTGTAGATGTTTTTAGTATGACAGTCATTTTTTACCGAATTTTAATGGGGATTCACCCTTTCGCTTCTACAAACTTCAAAGCCCCCTACCAAAACGTTACTGATATTCCCACAGCAATTCAAGAAAAGCTTTTTCCCTTCGGAAAAAAACAAAAATACTTTAACCAACTCTCGCCCCCACACCATAATTTCAAAAAATTACCTAAACATATTCAAGACCTTTTTCTGGAAGTTTTAGAAAATGAAAACACTGCTATCAGCGCAGTAGATTGGATGGAAGCTATCAACCCTCAAAAACCTCGATTACAATTTCCTCTTTTACCGCTCACAAAGGTTACCTATAATCTGCCCATTGAAGATTTAACTACATTTACGTTTGAACCCAACCCTGTTCTTAATTTACCTACTTATATTGATAATCAATACGATAAGTACCACTGGGTGGATGAAGGTAGCCTTAAACCCAGCTTGTTAGATATGGTTTTCAGAAGTCAAAAAGCCCGCGCAGCAAACGAAATTATCTACCTTCAAAATGCCTGTAAAGAGCTTATTAGTGAGTACAAACAACTCAAAAAGAAGCACAGCGACATGCTTATGCACTATGCTTTACAATCCCGAAATATAGCCCAAAAAGCCCAACAGACTTATAACAATCTACTTAATCAAAGTAAAGACCTTTTCTTTTTGCATCTGTCTAACGAAAATCAATATCAAGCTTGTAGAGATAAAGCCTATCAACTGCTTGAAAAATGGCTTTATCAACAAATTCAGCAAAATCCTAAAATAAAATTATGGTACACGCAATACTTTTCAGAAATGCAAAAACTAACCCAAAGTCAATCTTTAATACGTTCTAATCACATACACGATATTCAGCAAATAGTACAACACAAAAAACTTTCTTTTGAAGAAGCTAAGCAAGAGTATCTAAAAAACCTATCTCAAAAATACGCGCAGCAAATAGCTGCTATTGAAGAACAAATTCAACAACTACGAAAAAACATAGATAAACAACAATGGGAAACACACCCTTGGATACAAGCAGAGCTATCAAAAGTGCGGATAGAAGACTCAAATTTACCTGCTTTTATTGTCAAACAATTCGTTAAAGCAGGTTTTTATACTGCTGCGGATATCGTAGATATAGATGAAAAAGGACAAGTTTTAGACAATCAAGGTAATTTTGTCAAGATACCGCAAATTGGATTTACTCGCGCCAACGAAGTATGGACATGGAAAAATAACCTTCTCAAAACTCTAAAAAAAGAAGCTAAAAAACAAAATATAGACCTTAACCAATTTGATACACCTGAAATTTTAGCCAAAAAAGCAGAAATAGAGGTACTTAAAAACGAACTAGCCAACCTTGAAACTCAAATTAAGTCCTATGAGTTTAAGACAAATAGTACCATAGAGCAACTTACTGCACAGTTTTGGTATCAAGTGTTCAAAGAAACTTCCACACGGTTAGAGCACATTATTGAACCTGCCGTAAAAGAATATGAAAAATTTGTGCGAGAGCATAATCCGAGTTCTACAATAGCACAACTTAAAGCGATTATAGATGAACACAACGAAAAACAGTTAGAACTCAAACTGTACTATGAAAATACTCATCAAGCGTACATAAGAAAAAAGACTGAAATAGAAACTAAAATTCAGGAAAATATCAAGCAGATTAAAGAACTTTGGAAATGTTTGTAAATTTGTTCAATGATAGAAGTTCCGATTATTAACCGTTCTAATAATCCTTTACCTTTTTATGCTACCGAACAAGCCGCAGGAATGGACATTATGGCTGCGATTGACGAACCGATTACTCTCCATAGTTTAGAAAGAGTACTTGTTCCAACAGGTTTATATATTGCTTTGCCCGAAGGATATGAAGCCCAAATACGCCCTCGTAGTGGTTTAGCCATTCAACATGGGATTACTTTGCTCAATGCCCCAGGCACAATAGATGCAGACTATCGCGGGGAAATTAAGATTATTTTGGTTAATTTAAGTAAAACTCCCTATACCATTCAACCCGGTGAGCGTATAGCTCAAATGGTCATAACAAAATGTGAAAAAGTTATATGGCAGCCCACAGATACTCTTCCAACTACACAGAGAAATTCAGGGGGATTTGGACACACAGGAAAGTAAAAAATTAGCTTGTCTAAAAGTGTGATGAATTTCAATTTGTGTTCTACTGCCAAGCGTACAAAACAAAAACTCTAACTTGTAAAAAATAATTGTCATTTTATTCTATCCCCAATATTCCTTTTTTAAGGTGATACACCTCTGTATAGCCCTTTTCTATGAGATACTCCCCTGCATTCAGGCTGCGAATACCACTATGGCAGTATAAAACAATCGGTCTAGTTTTATCCAATAAAGTGGTAGCTTTGGCATAAAATTCACTCATAGGAATATGAATACCGCCTATGTTGAACCTCTTTCGCTCTTCTATGGTTCGCACATCTACTAATTGGATAATTTTTGACTGATTTTGCCATTGTCTTAAAGTAGCATAAGTAATTTCTTTGACAGACATACCATAACTTCTTACGTACTAAGCTTAGTTTTTCTTTTGATAGTAGCTAATCGGATGTTTTAGACCTTGGGCATCTTCTATCACAAACTTAACGCTGCCAATAGGTAAAGTTCCTTCGCCTGCTACAAGAATATGATTAGCGTCTTTGGTTATCCAAAAATACATATCGCCTTTGAATTGTGTGAAGCCGCTTTCTTTTAGCAAAGGTTTTAACCTCATACAGTTTATTTTACCAAAGGGAGTTTTTATTACTTCATCTTTCTCATATAAAACTTTAATTGTAGAAACTTTTCGGTCAATAAATGCTTCGGTTTCAAAGGTAGTTCCCATAGGTACGTCCATTGCATTTTTACTTCTTAAAAAATAGAAAAAGGAAATCATATCTTGGCTAAATCTTGGCACAGCATAGCTTTGGCTACCTACGTATGCTTTTTGGTTTCTTTGGTCAAATAAACAATATTCAGAAGCTTTGAATCTTCCTTCGTTGAGTTCTTTTCTGAAATACCAAGGGAATATTCCATCTACGTCTACGTAAGTTTCATAGCGGTCAATTACAGGGTACATTGCATCTACTGCGCCTTTTGTTACCATAGTGGCTACGATGTGATAACATTTTCTTCCTGAAACTTCCACGGGATTAGGTAAAATTTCCATAAATACTTTTCCTGCGCTCATCATTCCATATTTAACTTTGTAAGTCAGCCGTTCTCCGTAATCAAAAGCATCATATTCTAGGTAGCGTAAAGGTTGAACCTTGTCTGATGTAACTACTACTTCTGATAAATCTACTAATGGAATACCGTTATTGTCATTTTTAAGGACATAATCAGCACTCTGTGCAATTATCAATCGGTTGGTAATAAGTAATAAAATTCCTGCCAAAAATATCTTTTGCATATTGATACGGTTGCAAAAGGTAAGCCAATTTATTTGTAGTAGGTCTAAATTTTGGGTGTACCCCTTGCTGACCAAGGGTCGGAGCATTCCGCACGTAGCCCGCAGCACGCCGTCCTTATGGGCAAAAGCCCACAAGCACACGCCCAAAAAATTAACTTTTCATAATTTTTCTGTTTGTACACAAGAATCCGTTCTTTGAGTTGTTGAAAATTGCTTTTGCTACTACTTTTTTACGTGACTGGTTTTCAATCATCTACAAGTTCTTGCTTTTTTAGTTCAAGCATACGTTATTTGTTTTTAGGTCAGTATGAAAAAGTATTTATTGAGCGACTTCAAATATGATTTTTCTGCGAGCATAGTAGTTTTTTTAGTGGCTTTGCCGTTGTGCTTAGGTATTGCCATAGCTTCAGATGCACCGCCCTTTTCAGGGCTAATAGCAGGTATAGTAGGCGGTATAGTGATAGGAATACTAAGCGGTTCATCATTAAGTGTATCAGGACCTGCGGCAGGATTAGCTACAATTATTTCTGCGGAAATACATAACATAGGTTCATTTGAAGGATTTTTAGTAGCCGTAGTTATAGCAGGCTGCTTACAGTGCCTATTAGGCTTACTCAGACTGCATGTAATTGCTTATTTCTTCCCCTCTGCGGTTATTAAAGGAATGTTGGTTTCTATCGGTCTACTTTTGATATTCAAGCAACTTCCCCATGCATTAGGATACGATAAAGAAGCTTTTGGGGCAGATGAATTTGAGAACAAAATTACAGATGAAAATACCTTCACAGCTATTATTTCTGCCTTCAAATACGCAAACATGGAAGCAGTTATCATAAGCACTGTTTCTTTACTTATTTTGATTGTGTGGGAAACTCAATGGTTCAAAAAGATAAGAATTATTCCAGGAGCTTTAATAGCCGTGGTAATTTCTGTGCTGTTGAATATCTATTTAGATAGTTTTGCTTTTTTTAGGTTAGGAAGGGAACATTTAGTTACTATTCCAATAGTTAGTTCGGCAAAAGGTCTGCAGGATGCTTTTATTTTTCCTGATTTCTCCTTTGTTTATGAAAAAAAAGTATGGATAGCTGCTTTTACACTTTGCATAGTTGCTAGTTTAGAAACTTTATTAAGCATTGAAGCAATAGATAAGTTAGATCCATACAAAAGAGAAACGCCCTTGGCTAGAGAACTATTTGCGCAAGGCGTAGGGAATACTTTCTCAGGTTTGATAGGGGGATTACCTATTACAGCAGTTATTGTGCGCAGCTCGGCTAATGTTAATGCAGGTGCTAAAACAAAAGTATCCACTATTTTACATGGATTTTTGCTGTTAGTATGTGTAGCTTTTATACCGCAGATGCTTAACAAAATTCCCCAAGCTAGTTTAGCGGCTATTTTACTTTATACAGGCTACAAGTTAGCTAAGCCCAAAATATTCATTACTACCTACCAATTGGGCAAAAATCAATTTTTTCCTTTTTTGATGACTATTTTGGTTGTTTTGTTTTCAGACTTGCTCAAGGGAATTGCTGCAGGTATGCTGGTATCAGGCTTTTTTATTTTGAGAGAAAATTACAAAAATTTTTCCAAGTTCAATGAAGTTAAACAGAAAGATAATTACATGGTTATTCGTTTATCTGAACAAATGACTTTTCTCAATAAAGCTCGTTTGAGAGAGATATTACAAAGAATTCCCCAAGGTACTCATGTTAAAATTGATGCTTCTCGTTGTGCTTTTATTGACGTAGATGTTTTAGAGGTTATTTATGATTTTAAGGATACAGCAAAGCAAAAAGGCATACTTTTAGAACTTGTGAACATTCCTGATATTCACTAAGAAATTTTAATCTTCACTTATGATGACGAACTCGATGCGCTGATTGGCTTTTCTTCCTTCAGGAGTGTTATTATCTGCAATAGGCTGTTTTGAACCCATACCTTCTGCTTTCAGGCGAGATACGTTTACGTTATTTCTCACTAAATAATTTACCACAGCTGCAGCTCTTTCATAAGATAACTTATTGGCTAAGTCTGCGGACATATCATTAGCCACATGACCTATTATCTTAACCTTAAGATCTGGATTGTCTAAAAGCAAATTAACTAAAAAGTCTAACTCTTTTTGAGATGCTTTTACATTTATTTGACTGCTTTTTGGATCCATAAAGACAATATTTTTCAAAGTTCCTCTGGCACCTGCACTCCTTTTACTTAGCTTGATGGTTGGAACTGTGAAATCATTCGCATTTTCGGGAATAGTAAAATTGTCTGTCGTAAAAATGTAGCCATCTTTGGACACTTGTATAGCATACGTACGCCCTACGGGCAAATTGGTTTTGAATCTACCTGTGGCATCAGCAGATATTGTTTGACTTATTGCATTTTTGGTAATATCTGTAATTGTAACTTTTGCGTTAATTCCTGCGTTAGAGATAGCATCATTGACTTGTCCTACAACGCTGACCATTTTATCTTTTTTGAGATAGGACATCTTGACTCGGTAAATGTCGTGAGCGCCTTTACTATCTTTTGTTCCAGCAATTCCTCTGCGGTTAGAAGAGAAGTAGCCATATTCGCCACTTGGTGTTATGCAGAAATATTTTTCGTCAGCTTCAGTATTAACAGGAAATTGCAATTTTTCAGGTGGGGACCACTCTGAACCAATTAAAAATGAACGGTATATGTCGTATGCATCTGCCCTTTTTTGCCCGTTTGAGCTGAAGTAAAGTACGTAGCTACTGCCATCATGGGTAATAAAAGGTGAAAGTTCAGAAAATGGTGTATTAATAGTGCTGCCCATGTTTTTAGGTGTGCTCCATGTGTCTCCTTGTTTTTCACAAATGTAAATATCATGCTGCCCTATTCCTCCGCTACGAAGAGAAGAAAATACTAAGTATCTACCGTCAGGAGATACACAAGGATGGGCATCCCAAGAAGTAGAATTAACAGGACCAGGTAAAGGTTTAGGTGTAGTAGGTTTTCCTCCCGAGATATCGCTGTAAAATATGTCGCACATTCTTTCTTTACCTGCATCTCGCGTAAGATATACACGGCTTCCATCACTTGTTACAAAAGGTGCTCCTTCGTTTTCTCGGGTGTTAAATATAGAGACATTTTTAGGTTCACTCCATTTTCCTGTTGTAGGGTCCCTTTTAGAAGACCATATATCTTCGCCCCCTACGCCTCCAGGTCTAGTGGAAGTAAATAAAATAGAGTTATCATCTCTGAAAGCAGGTTCATAGTCATCATAAGGAGAGCATAATTCGGCTATATGTTCAACTACGATAACATCTTGTAATTTATCAGGCTTGATTTTATGCTGCTCAATTTTGTTTTCTGTTGCTTTTGGGTTACTATCCATAAAAGCAGTCCAAATAATCAGAGTAAAGATTACTATGCTATATAATGACTTATGCAACATACCATTATGTGTCAAATTAAATAAACTATTGCAAAGATAAGGTATTTTTTATTTTTTTCTGTATTCAAACCTTATGCAAAAATTTTTTTGCCATGGATGCAAGGTGTTATTTTGTGTTTAGCGTAGAGATTTAGCCTAAGGCGGCTACCCCAGGTAAAGTTTTACCCTCTATGTATTCTAGTAATGCACCTCCTCCTGTGGAGATATAGGATACTTTATCCGCGTATCCTGATTGAGTTATGGCAGCTGCAGAGTCGCCCCCTCCAATTAAAGAAAAAGCACCTTTTTCTGTAGCTTCTGCAATGAGTTTTGCCACAGCAAAAGTACCTTTGGCAAAGTTGGGCATTTCAAACACTCCCATAGGCCCATTCCAAAGTATAGTTTTAGCTCTTTTAATCTCCTCACCGAATTGATGAATGGCAATTTCTCCGATGTCTAGTCCCATATATCCCTTTGGAATAGATTTACTATTGGCATAAGTAATATGCGCATCGTTGGCAAATTTATCGGCTACTACCGAGTCATAAGGTAGTAGTATTTTCACTCCTTTACTTTCTGCTTTTTTAAGAAGTTCAAGTGAGTATTCTAATTTGTCTTGTTCGCATAAAGAATTACCTATCTCAAACCCTAAAGCCTTGAAAAAGGTATAAGCCATTCCTCCGCCAATTAAAATAGTATCTACTACTTCCATCAATCGCTCAATAATCAAAATTTTGTCAGATACTTTTGCCCCTCCTAATACAGCAACAAAAGGCTTTTGTGCATGCCTCAATACACGATTGGCATTTTCTATTTCAGAGAACATCAAAAAACCTGCATATTTCTCTTCGAAAAAATTAGCTATTTGGTATACACTTGCATGCGCGCGGTGTGCTGTTCCAAAAGCATCATTTACATACACTTGACCTAACCGAGCTAATTTTTTAGCAAACTCTATATCACCTTTTTCCTCTTCGGGGTAAAAACGTAAATTTTCTATCAGTAATACCTGACCAGGTTCTAAATTCATTACTTTTTCTAATGTATTTTCACTTATGCAATCATCAGCGAAATATACTTCCTTGCCTAGTAATTTACTCAAAGGTTCAACTAAGTGTTTAAGGCTATATCTCTCTTCGTATCCTCCTTTGGGTCTGCCCAAATGACTCATCAAAATAACTGTATTGTTGCTTTTTATCAAATGTTGAATAGTAGGTAAAGCGCCTTTTAATCGAGTGTCATCAGTTACCTGATAGTTTTTATCTAGAGGTACATTAAAATCTACGCGCACTAAAACACGTTTATTTGAACCGCTGTATTCCTTAATAGACTTCATAGCCGCAAAGGTACAAAAATCGCAATTTAGGATACAAGCTATTTGTTTTTTGTTTTAATTTGTGATGAAATTTAAGAAATGAAAACTTGCAAAGTTTTAGTGTGTTTGTTTTTTATTTGTTTAAGTGTAGCCCACTGGGCAAAGCCGACTGTTCAAAAATATTGGATATTTTTCAAAGATAAACCTCATACTGTTGAAAAAGTAAATTCCGACCTTTGGTTGGATGCTGACATTTTTAATGGCTACAAGCGTGAAATTGAAAAGTGGAGTAAAATAGAAAATGAATCCAAATGGCTCAATGCAGTTACAGTTTATTTAGCCCCTGGGGAAGTAGAGCTGATAAAAAAGTTATATTTTGTTCAAAGTGTACACCCTGTGGCTACGATTACACAAACTGAATATAAAAATTATCAAAAGAAGTCAAAGCCTGTGATTAAAAACAATCTTCCCAAAAAATATATAGAAGAGCAAGAAAAAGATGCTAAAAAACTTACTCCAAAAGACTATGGTATCACTTACACTCAAAATGCTTTGACTAAAATTACAGAACTACATAAACTGGGCTATACAGGTAAGGGAATTAGAATTTGTGTAATGGATGGTGGTTTTCCACATGTGGATGAAAACCCTTATTTTGAGCGCCTTCGTAAGAAAAAACGTATTATTAAAACGTATGATTTTGTAGAGAAAGAAGAGAATGTGTATAACGAAACAAATGAGCATGGTTCGGAAGTGCTTTCTACTATTGCAGGATATATTGAAGGTAGTTTTATTGGTGGTGCTTTTGATGCAGAATTTTTACTCGCCCGAACTGAAGATGCCCGTAGTGAAACTCGTGCAGAAGAAGATAACTGGGTAGCAGGTGCAGAATGGGCATATAAGAATGGTGCAAGAATTATCTCCTCTTCATTGGGATATACTCGTTTTGATGATAAAACTGGGTATGAATATAAGGACCTAAATGGTAAAGTATCTCCCGTAAGTAGAGCAGCTACTTTGGCGGCACGTAGAGGAATCATAGTGCTTATCTCCGCAGGAAATGAAGGCGACAATGGATGGCATTACATTAGTACTCCTGCTGATGCTGATTCAGTTATTTCAGTAGGCGCTGTGGATCCTGATAACTGGCGCACCAGCTTTAGTTCGTACGGGCCTACAGCAGATAAACGCATAAAGCCAGATGTAATGAGTATGGGTGGAAATGTAGCCGTAGCCAAAGGAAAAAAAGGAGAAGACTATGTAGATGGAACTTCCTTTGCTTGCCCTTTGACTACTGCGGTTGTAGCTTGTTTGCTGCAATCTAAGCCAAATGCTACTTGGAAAGAAATTTATATTGCGCTTACCAGCACTGCAGACCAAGCTTTTAGCCCGGATTCCTCTCACGGTTACGGAGTTATCAATGCATACCGCGCATACCATGCTTTGCATAAGCTTGAACTCAAAAACCCTGATACTTTAAATGTTGTTAAAAATCCTATCTATATTAAACCTGTCTATAAAAAAAGCATCAAAGGATTTGAAATAATGCTATGCTTTTACCTACCTGAAAACGCTCCTCTAGATAAAATTCGTATATCTATGGAAGATAGTTTAGGAAATCTCATTTCAGATAACATCCTTTCTGGTGAGGATAGACTTCGCCTAGGCAGGAATATGTTCCCAATAAGCAAAGCAGCATTGATTCGTTTATCTAAAATTGTTAATCAAAAAGAAAATAACGAAGCCATTTTGCGCCTTTGGATTGACGGTAAAGAATTTGGTAACTATCGCTTTAAAGATAAATAACTTTTTGTATGGCACTGATTACATCTATTTCAGGCATTAGAGGCACCATAGGGGGAAGACCCAAAGAAGCACTTACTCCCATAGATGTGGTCAAATTCACTGCTGCGTATGCAAAATGGTGCCAAGTACAACATAAAAAACAGCATTGTACCGTAGTAGTAGGTAGAGATGCCCGCATATCAGGCAGTATGATAGAAGGGTTAGTTGTTAATACTCTGCTCTCTATGGGTATAAATGTACTCAACCTTGGACTTTCTACTACTCCTACCGTAGAAATGGCTGTAATAATAGAAAAAGCAGAAGGCGGCATTATTCTTACAGCAAGTCATAACCCCAAAGAATGGAATGCACTTAAACTCTTAAATGAAAGAGGTGAATTTATTTCTGCCCAGGAAGGGGAAAAGGTTTTACAATTTGCTCAGCAGGATACTTTCTCTTTTGCTGATATTGACCACATAGGTACGCTTAAAACTCTGCCAAATTACATTGAGAAGCATATTCAACGTATTTTAACTTTACCTTTGGTCAAAGATGAGCAAATCAAAAAGCGTAATTTTGTGATAGTTGTAGACGGAATAAACAGTACAGGTGGAATAGCAGTCCCTGCCTTGCTCAAAGCTTTGGGAGTATCGCATGTGATTGAACTCAATTGCCAGCCCACTGGAGATTTTGCGCACAATCCTGAACCTTTACCTGAACATTTGAGTGAGATTAGTAAGGCAGTAGTGCAGCATAAAGCAGATTTAGGTATAGTAGTAGATCCTGATGTAGATAGGTTAGCTTTTGTTTGTGAAGATGGAAGCATGTTTGGTGAAGAGTACACTTTAGTAGCAGTAGCTGATTATGTTTTGTCTAAAAAAGTAGGGAATACTGTAAGTAATTTATCCTCTTCTCGGGCTTTGAGAGATATTACCATACTTCGCGGTGGGAATTACAGCGCTGCACCTGTAGGTGAGGTGAATGTAGTTGCTGAAATGAAGCGCACTCATGCAGTTATTGGCGGAGAAGGCAATGGTGGTATTATTTACCCTGACTTGCACTATGGAAGAGATGCTTTGGTCGGTATTGCTTTATTTTTGAGCTATATAGCAGAAAAAAAACAACCTTTAACAGCTATAAAAGCGGCTTTTCCCCAGTATTACATGTACAAAGGAAAGTTAAGCTTATCCGAAAAAATTGATTTTAAGGTAATCCTTGACACTTTGCAAAAAGTGTATAGAGATGCCGAATTTAATACCATAGATGGCATAAAAATAGATTTTACCGACAGTTGGATTCATCTTCGCAGGTCTAATACAGAACCTATTGTACGCATTTATACCGAAGCTAAAAATCCGCAAAAAGCTCAAAAACTTGCCCAAGAAGTGATTGAAATTCTACAAAAACCTAATTTGTCTTCGTAAGAGGAAAAATTTGTGGGCGCCCCTGCGAAGCAGGGGCGCCCAAACAACACTACATCCACTGCCACTCTTTTCGCAACTTTGCCCTAACCTATTTACCCAAACCTAAGACTAAACTCCACACAAATAAACAAACTCACTTATGGCTTTGTTTCAAAATCGTATATTTGCAAACCTGATGAAAAAACTAAATACAGTTACATACACTGTTTTAATAATCCTCATACTCTTTTTGCTAAATATACTTTTATCTCGTTGGGTAGCTCGTATAGACTTAACCCGAGAAAAGCGTTTTACACTCTCCGCATCTACAAAAAAATTACTTAGAGAATTAAAGGACCCTGTCTTTTTCAAAATTTACTTAGAAAGCAAAAACTTCCCTACGGATATTCAGCACTATCGTAATTCTATTAAATATCACTTAGATGTACTTAAAGCGTACGCAGGTTCCAATATTCAATATCAGTTTGTAGACCCTTCGGATAACAAAGATTTACAAGTTCGTCTAGCCAAAGAAGGGATGATAGATAGCTACATTGACCAAAAAGATGAACTTTCTGCCCCTACCCCTGTAAGTTATTTTCCTGCCTTGTCTGCTACGTATAGAGGGCGTGAAATATTTTACAAGTTAGTCAAGGGACAAGGTAAAAGAAGTGAAAAAATGCTCAACGCTGAACAAAATTTAGAGTATGACTTTTCTGCCGTAATTAAAATGCTGCAAAATGAAAGTAAGCCTCAAATTGCTTTTTTGCGCGGACAAGGTGAACTAGATTTCAAGTACCTTCAAGACCTAAAAAACATGCTTCGTGAAAGCTACGACATAACTGAAATAGACCTGCGCACAGGAAATCCTATTCCGCTTACCATAAGTGCTTTGATAGTCATGAAGCCTCAATACAAGTTTTCTGAACGTGTCAAGTACGAAATTGATCAATACTTGATGAACGGCGGAAATATTATTTGGTGTATTGACCCCATAGCCGCAGATTTTAGTAACAATGATAGCTTAGCTTTTAGTCTCAATCTTAACCTAAAAGACATGTTCTTAAAGTATGGATTTAGAGTAAATGAAAATTTAGTCCAAGACTTACGCTCCTGTGGTAAAATTTTATTAACGCCACGTTATGGCACTGAACCTACTCCTGTGCCTGTTACGTATTATCCTAAAGTTGTATTATTCCCTAATCATCCCACAGTAAGTAATTTAGTAGCTGTCAACACTTTTTTTGCTTCTTCAATAGATACAGTTAACAATAATGACCCTGATATTCGCAAAACGCCTGTTTTGGTAACTTCGCCTTATAGCCGTGCTACGGGACAACCTATTATTATCACTATTCAAAAAGCCTTACAACCTCCTACCCCTGATGAACTCAAACAATTTACTACTTCAAAAATTATAGGTTTAGCTTTGGAAGGTAAGTTTACTTCTGTTTTTGAGAACAGACAACCCCCCATAGATAGCTTAGCTAAAAACCCACCAAAAGCACCTATGCTGACAAAAGGTAAGTACGCGCGCATGCTTGTAATTGGTGATGGCGATATTGTACTAAACAAACCTTTACCGAATGGTAGTATGCAACCTGTACCCAAAGACAACCTCATGCTCATAAAAAATACCTTAGATTGGATGACTTTGGATGAAGAGATGATTGCTTTACGTGGTAAAACAGTTAAAGTGCGACTATTAGACACTGCCAAAGTCAAGAAAAACAAAAAGTTTATTCAAATGACGAACGTAACTTTGCCTATATTAGTTGTAACAATTTTGGGAGTATTGTACTATCAAGTTAGAAAAAGAAGATTTGCAAAATAGGCTATGAAAAGCAGCACATTTATTACAAATATCACTTGCGAACGTTGTGTGCAAGAAGTAAGTGAAGTGTTAAAAAATACACACTGGATAAAAAGTTTTACTTTTGAAGATAGTAATGGCAAAAACTATCTCAAAGTCAATTTTCACGAAGCGTATTCTGCAAAAGATATAATTCATTTAATACAAAAACTAGGCTACACGGCTAAAGAAAAAAAGTCTTTGTTACGTTTCTTCGGACTTTGAGCTTATTAGCAAATATGGAGATTATACACCAAAAACACTTTTCAGTTAACTTTACTCAACCTCTGGTAGTTACACTTGGGGTTTATGATGGCGTACACATTGGTCATCAACACGTTTTGCGAACTTTAACGCAATACACTCAACAAATAGGTGGTAAATCATTGCTGCTTACTTTTTATCCGCATCCGCGAAAAGTACTTTATCCTGACCAACCGTTATTTTTGCTCAATACTTTGGAAGAGCGATTAGAAAAACTAAAAAAGCAAGGTTTAGACTATATATGGGTATATCCTTTTGACCAAGAGTTTGCTAATCAGACCGCAGTAGAGTTTGTAAAAAACTTTATTGTAAAAATACTAAAAGCTCATACTATTTTTGTCGGCTATGACCATAAATTTGGCAAAAATAGAGAAGGGGGTTATGCATTATTTGAAAAATTAGGCAGAGAGTATCATTTCAAAGTTGTTGAAATACCTGCGTATCAGATAGACCAAGTAAATGTAAGCAGTACTAAAATTAGAAGTGCCCTGTATGATGGCGATATTTTGACAGCAAATAATTTTTTAGGATACGAATATTCTCTATCAGGTACAGTAATCAAAGGTAAACAAATTGGGCGTAGAATAGGCTTTCCGACAGCTAATATTGCTTTATTCAGCCGAGAGAAGCTCATTCCCAAATCAGGTGTGTATGTGAGTAAAGTAAAAGTAAATCATCATATATGGTATGGCATTACAAATATTGGCTATAAGCCTACTGTAGAAGAGTCAAACGAGCTGCACATTGAAATACACATTTTTGACTTCTCTGATGATATTTATGGCGAAGTATTGGAGGTCTTTCCTTTACGGTACATTCGTAATGAGCAAAAATTTGAGAGTATAGACGCCCTTTGCAAGCAAATTCAACAGGATAAAAACACAGCTTTGGAATATCTTCGTACTATGAATTTGTCTTAGTTTGTTCAGGTTAGGTCTAAAATTTTTTTGGGCGTGCCCCTTGCTAACGCAAGGGTCGGGGCATTCCGCACTACGCTTTCGCTTCGGTGCTTCGTTGCGCTACGCACTGCCTATCGGCATGCTCCATGCCCCTCACGCAGATGACCTGTGCGACCATGTCTTTACCTTGTTTAAGCTTGAAGTACAAGTACTCATAAACTAAAACTTTGCATAAAGCAAAATAGAACAATTTTTTGCAGTTGAGTTGTATGAGTGTATAAATAGGTGTTAGCCCTGTGCAGGGGCGTGTTGGGCGTTCGGTTGTGGGCGTTCCGCCCACAACCGAA
>JANWVW010000021.1 GCA_025056095.1 Bacteroidia bacterium | reverse complement strand
ATTAAGCCCAAACCGTACCTCTAACTTTAATGTACGGCAAAACGGCTATGACATCTCAGCCGATGCCTTGGGCTATCCCGAGTCTTATTACACTCCCCCCGTAGAAGCACTAGAACGCATTGAAATTGTGCGTGGGGCAGCTTCTTTGCAATACGGTACACAGTTTGGTGGTATGCTCAATTTCAATTTCAAAAAAGGAGAAAAAGATAAAAAAATAAGCCTCACTAGCAGACAAACCGTAGGTTCTTGGGGCTTTTTCAGCACTTTCAATAGCCTTGGTGGTACAGTGGGTAAACTCAATTATTACGTTTACTATCAATACAAAACAGGGGCAGGTTATCGCCCCAACTCGGGATTTCAATACCACAATGCGTATGCGTCTTTGCATTATCAAGCCACACAAAAGTTGAATATCAACATAGACGTAACCAAAATGACCTATTTAGCCCAACAACCAGGCGGATTGACCGATAGGCAATTTCAAGAAAACCCGCGTCAATCAAATCGTGAAAGGAATTGGTTTTCAGTAGATTGGAATTTACTTGCATTAAATTTTACCTACAAATTCAACGACCAAACCCAACTCAATTGGCGAAATTTTGGACTTTTGGCTCAACGGCAAGCTTTGGGCAATTTGGAACGCATTAACGTAGCCGATTTTGGCAGAGAACGCACCCTTATTGCAGGCAGATTTCAAAATTTCGGTTCTGAAATTCGTTTGTTGCACAAATACCCCGCACAAAACCAAAAGCACACACTTTTAATCGGTTCACGCTTTTACAGAGGTACTACCACCGCAAAGCAAGGCTTTGGCTCAGCAGGCAGAGATGCCGATTTTCGTTTCCTTAATCCAAACAATGTAGAGGACTCCGACTATGTTTTTCCTAATGAAAATTATGCCCTTTTTGCAGAAAATATTTTCAACCTCAACGAAAAATTGAGCATTACGCCCGGTATTCGCTTTGAGAATATTCGCACTTTTGCACAAGGATTTTACAACCGCTACGTAAAAGATGCCGCAGGCAATATCATTGTTTCTAATCAAATACAAGAAAGCCTAAACCGCAAACGTAGTTTTGTCATTTTAGGTGTAGGTACAAGCTATAAACCCTTCGAAAAATTAGAATTTTATGCTAATATTTCGCAAAACTATCGGGCAATTAACTTTTCAGATTTGCGAATAAATAACCCTAACCTCCGAGTTGATGCTAATATTCAAGATGAAAAAGGTTACACTGCTGATTTAGGCATAAGAGGCAAACAAGAGGATTTTTTTACTTACGAAGTTACATTTTTTTACTTAAAATATTTGGGCAAAATTGGACAAGTGCTGAAAACGGATAGTATTTTGTTCAATGATTACCGCTTCCGTACTAACGTATCTAATGCACGCAATTTGGGCATAGAAGCCTTTGCCGAATGGAATATTTTGAAAATGCTTAATCCTTCTCAGCAGTTTTGGCAATGGAATATGTTTGTCAATTTCGCTTGGATTGATGCTCGCTATGTAGGTACACAAGATAATGCTATCAGAAATAAAAAAGTAGAAATGGTACCTCCTACCAATCTCAAAATTGGTAATACTTTGAAATATAAGAACGTAGGTTTGAATGTGCAATACATACAAATACAAGAACATTTTTCTGATGCCTCAAACACTCGTCGTACTGCCTCGGCAATAGAAGGTATTATTCCAAGTTATCACGTGGCAGATATTTCGTTTTTTTATCGGTACAAGTTTCTTACTTGGGAATGTAGCATTAACAATTTACTAAATGAGCAATATTTCACGCGCCGTGCCGAAGGCTATCCAGGACCAGGCATTATTCCTGCCGATGGACGCGGTTTTTACACTACGCTTCAAGTAAAATTTTGAAGTTATTTGGCTATTTTTGGCAAATTATGTTTGAAAAACCTGTACGATAGTTGGTAGTAGATTTGCTTTCAAAGTACAAAGTGAGGAAGTTAAGTAGTTTATCAGGTAAGAAAAGCATAACGAAAAAGCTTGTTTGTTTTCGGAGTTAGCGTATAATTACATTTGTTGAAGAAAGTAAAAACCTGCAAATTAATCAAAGATAACTAAATATTTGCAGGTTTTTTTAAGCTGAAAAGTTTATTATGCAAATACAGGTTCACCTCTGTAAACTGCTCCTTTTTTGGTAGCTTCGTGTGGGTGTGTTACGTGCCACTCGAACTCATGCCTAAAATGACGAATAGCAGAGGCAACAGGCCATGCGGCAGCTTCACCGAGAGGGCATATCGTTTTGCCTTCTATTTTTTTGGCTATATCTACCAAAAGGTCTATGTCGTGCATTTTGCCTTGTCCATGCTCTATGCGATGAAGTATTTTTTCTATCCAGCCTGTTCCTTCACGGCAAGGAGAACATTGCCCACATGACTCATGGTGATAAAATCGGGCGAAGGAGAGGGTATTTTTTACGATACAGGTGGTTTCGTCCATAACGATAAATCCTCCTGAGCCGAGCATAGTGCCACTTACAAAACCTCCTTCGGAGAGTGATTCGTAAGTCATAAGGCGGGGTTCCCCTTTGGCAGTCTTCAAAATCAGGTGTTTGGGTAAGATAGGTACCGATGAGCCTCCTGCAACAACAGCTTTTAATTCATTATTATTACGGATGCCACCACAATACTCGTCAGAATAAATAAACTCTTCTACGGAGATTTTCAATTCAATCTCATATACGCCAGGCTTTTTGATGTGCCCACAAGCAGAAATCAATTTCGTACCTGTGCTTTTACCGATACCGATTTTAGCATATGCTTCACCACCATTGTTTACAATCCAAGGCACTGAGGCAATCGTTTCTACGTTATTTACCACAGTAGGGCATCCGTATAAGCCATAAACTGCAGGAAAAGGGGGTTTATTACGAGGATTGCCTCGTTTGCCTTCTAATGATTCAATCAAAGCAGTTTCTTCACCACAAATATAGGCGCCGCCTCCTGGATGGACATATAAATCCAAAGAATAGTCCGTACCTAAAATATTTTTACCTAAGAAACCTTTATTATAGGCTTCTTGAATGGCTTTTTCCAAGATTTGTACTACATAAAGCATTTCACCACGCACATAAATATAGGAGGTTCTTGCTCCCAGTGCATAACTTGAGACAATCATACCTTCAATTAAAATGTGCGGGTTGTTAGTCATAAGGTAGTGGTCTTTGAAGGTACCAGGTTCTGATTCGTCGGCATTGCATATCAGGTAACGTGGTACGCCTTCAGGTTTTGCCAAAAAGCCCCATTTGACACCTGTGGGAAATCCTGCTCCTCCTCTGCCGCGTAGCCCTGATTTTTTTACTTCTTCTACTACCTCATCAGGAGTCATGGTTTTAAGGGCTTTTTCTACGGCACGATAGCCACCTAATTTACGATAACCCTCAAAGGTAGCTAATCCTTCTTTGCCGATATGTTCGGTTAGAATTTTTATACCCATGTCTTTGCTATTTTGCGTAATAATTTATTAGATTTTTGCAAACAAAAGGTTTGCTCACTTTATCATGATGTTTGGAAAACTTGGTGTAAAATTAAAATGTTTTTTTGAAACTAGCATAGTCAGGTATGATTAACACAAAAATCTCTCTCCAAAAATCAGGTTGAAGCAAGCAACCAAAGCCATGCTGTTTTGAGTTGGTTTCGGGCTAATAGTTCTTTCACTTTTTGGTGAATAGCACGGATGTTGGGTAGAGGTTGGGTAAGACTTTGTTTGAATTGTTCAACCTCTTGCGTGGTGGGTAAAGCTTCAGCCTCTATGTTTGCTAAACGACCTAAATCATTTCCTGTAAGGACTTCACTTTGCAAAACACTTTGCGGCAAATTATCAAAGCCAATGCCTTTTTTGAGATTAGGTTTAGGGACTTCAAAAACAGCATCGCCACTGGCACGGCAATACCAGTCTGATCCCATGCGTGCTACTGTATCTATTTTGTGTGGATTGATTTGCCCATTTTTGTCGAAAATATTTTCCTTAAAATGTGCTTTTATTATTTGGCAAATTACTAAGTTGCCTGCTCCTCCTTGTTCTCCTGTATGAATTACTTGGTTCACCTTACATTCAAATTGTACGGGGCTTTCAGCCACACGTGGGGGTTTTACTAAATCAGAGGGCAAGGCGGTAAAACCTGCTTTTATGAATTCATTTACTCCCTTTTCATACTCGCAACTTGCTAACGAAACTTGCTCTACCATGGCATAGTTTACAATATTGACCACTACCTCAGGAACTTCTAGCACGTTTTCTAGTGTGTGCTTGAATGTATTATCGCGTACTCTGCGGGCGGGCGAAAAGATTAAAATCGGCGGATTTGAGCCAAATACATTAAAGAAACTGAATGGACTTAAGTTTACATTACCTAATTTATCTATCGTACTAGCAAAACAGATAGGGCGAGGTGAAACTGACCCTAGTAAAAGAGCATGGAGCTGAGCTGTAGGAATGGTTTGCGGTTCTATACTTCGGTACATAGTCAAATTTGGTGTTAGCTATTTATATTATACACTCTCGTCTTTTTTTTCAAGAATTTTCTTAAAAAATTTTTCTATGATTTTCAGCCCTTTTAGACCTTTGGTTTCGTAGCATTTCAATATTTCTTTATTTCGCTTAAAAATAATATTCAAGGCTGCTTTATTGCGTTTAGCCTTATTTTCGTTCATGGCTTTTAAGTCCTCAATGCTGTATGTTTCTTGTAGAGCATCTTGCAGAGTTGGTTTTAAGCATTCACACAATCCACCGTTTTTAATATCATCAGGCACGAGGGCATCGGTAAGAAGTTTACCGACTGCAGGCACTAATGAACTTGCCTGCTCTATTAAGGATTGGTTTATTTCCTGACAACTTTGTTGAGCTACTTTTTCAGCATACTGCTTTTTTTGTATTTGCTCACAAGATGCAAATGTGAAAAAAAATATGACAATCCAAAAGTGTTTCATAGCATTTTTGATTGAAGTTAGGTAGAGGTATTTTTATTTAATTCGTTGTTGGGTTTAGCTTGGGAGAGTAACTCGGATAATATTTGTTTTATTTCTTGCAAATCTTGTTTTAATTCTTGGTTTTGTTCGTGTAATAGTTTATTTTGCTTTTTAATCTTTTGTATAGCATTATTTTGAATAAGCACTGCCTTAACGAGTTCGTGTAAATCTGTTTGTAGAGAGAGTGGATAGTTATCTGTATTTGTATTTTGGTAGTTTTGCGTACTTTGGGCTGTTGTGTGTTGGGTTACTTCTGCTATTACATTGGTTATATTTTTACTTTCCTCTTGTGAATTTTCTTCTGCAAAGAAGTTTACTTCCTTAAGGATTGTTGCTAAATCAATTCCCAAGTATTTTACAGCAGCAAATAAGCGAGTGACGGTAAATCGTGTTTTTCCGTTTTCAGCATCGGAGTAGCTTACTTGGTTCATGCCTAAGGCTTCTGCCATTTGCCTTTGTTGAATACCTTTTTTGCGGCGTACAGCCCTAATTTGTTGCACAATTTTATGATAAATCTCCTCGGTATAGCTTTCTAAATCCATGTTTGTTTGCTTGAGCTAATGATTATTCTTAAGCGTTCCTTTTGCTTTTTCGTTTAGGTCTTAAAAGTGGAAGGGTAAACTCTAGGGCTTCGCTCTCGCTTCAATGCTTTAACAGCAAGCTTTTGGGGCTTGCTCTTTTCGACCCCTATGTAGAAAATAACGTATTTACAAAAGTAAGAAAAAAACCATTAAACTTTCTACTATTTGATTGAAAAAAATCATTACAAAAATCGTAATTTTCTTACTGAGGCTTTTACTTCTTTTTATTTATCACACAAGTATAAACATCTACCTTACGAGAAGTACTTTTTATGCTATTTGAACAACTCGTAACACTCCCTCTACCTTATGTACAAGCGGAACTACCTGCCTTGGGATTATTAGAATTACCTGTAATTTGAGAAAACTCCAATTGTTAACGAGGTTGATTTATTTAATGTGCAAAAGTCTCTTTTACTACATTCTTATTTCATGTCCAGCTTCCTTGCACAGCCAACTATATCAAAACCTCTGTGTAAATCCTATACTAAAGAAAAAACCTGTACTAAAGAAAAAATAAGATTAGGCAATGTGAATTAAAGTTGCTTTTTTTAGTAAATGCTCTGAAATTGGGCAAAAAAAAGTTTCTCAAAAAAGAAATTCAAAAACTTTGTTTGGCTGAAAAAAAGAGTTATCTTTGCAAAGATAATCCTTTTTGAATTTTTACAAGTTGTAATAGCATTTTTTTCAAAATTTTTTATTCTAATCTTGCTTAAATACAAAATAACTAAATTCAAGTTAAACTTTGCGAATGAAACATTGTATCACTAACATAAACCGTACTTTATTATGAAAAAACACCTTACCTCTCTGTTTTTGATGTGTTGGGCGAGTATCAACTGGCTTGCAGCACAAGTTACTACTAATCCTGTGATTTTTACATCCGATCAGGCTGTTACAATTACGTATGATGCTACACAAAGTGCGGGACAGCAATTAGTCAACCTGCCTGCCAGTGTAACCACCATTACAGCACATGTAGGAGCTATTTTAGTACCTAATGGAACAACTTGGACAAATGTACCTGGTACGTGGGGCGATCCTGCGGCACAACCTAAATTTACACGCCAAGGCACAAGCAATATTTATACGCTTACTTTGCCTAATGGTATTCGTAGCATGTTCCCTAACTTAGCTGCTCCTAATAACACACCTATCTACAGGGTAGGTATGGTATTTCGTGAAAATGGTCCTTGTGGAGGGTTTAATGGCGTTACTACAGCTTGTCGTGAAGGTAAATCTGCCCAAGGGCAGGATATATTCCTAGAGGTCAATCAAGGGACATATGATATAGTCCTTTCTGCTAATCGCACACCGAACACTTTTGTTAATATTGGTGATAATGTTACGCTTAATGTAGTAAGTAATGCTGCAAGTAATTTAAGTATTCGCGTGAATGGAGCAACTGTTGCGTCTCAAACTAACGTTACCTCTCTTTCTCATACTTATACTTTTGCTGCAGGAGCTACCACTTTCAAGATTGAAGCTGTAGGGGTACAAGGAAGCAATACGGTAGTAAAAAGTATTTCCTATGTGGTGCCTCTAACCCCTTCGGTGCAGGCGGTTCCGTCGGGTCTGCGCGATGGTATTAACTATGATCCGAATGATGCCAGTCGGGTAACGTTAGTTTTTACAGCACCAGAAAAGCGTGCAGTTTATGTGATAGGGGATTTTAATAACTGGCAATTAGACAATGCCTTTTTAATGCGGCGAACGCCGGGCTATGGAGGAAGCGGTCCTAACTCTAATCCTGATGTTAATAAATTTTGGATTGAAATTACAGGGCTAACTCCTGGGGTTCAATATGGTTTTCAATATTGGGTATATGATGCAAGTAATAATTTAGTCCGTACTACTGATCCATATTGTGAACTGATTTTAGACCAATTTGATAGCTTTATTCCTGCCACCACTTATCCTAACCTTAAACCTTATCCCACAGGACAACAAGGGGCCGTAGGCATATTAGAACCAGGAAAACAACCTTATCAATGGTCGCAAGCTACGCTCAATTTCCAAAAGCCCGATAAACGCCGCCTAACTATTTATGAGGCCTGGGTACATGATTTTGATGTAAATAGAAATTTCCAAAATTTGATTGATAGGTTAGATTATCTACAAAACTTAGGTATCAATGCCTTACAACTTATGCCTATCATGGAATTTAATGGTAATATTAGCTGGGGGTACAATCCTACTTTCTTCTGTGCAGTGGATAAGGCATATGGTACACGAGAGAAACTAAAAGAACTGATTGATAAGTGCCACCAACGCGGAATAGCTGTTATTTTAGATATCGCTCTTAACCATGCGGAATTTGAGTTTCCTGGTTGTAAGATGTACTGGAACGCCTCGCTGAATCGCCCTGCAGCAAATAATCCTTACTTTAATGAAGTAGCTACACACCCTTTTAGTGTATTCCAAGACTTTAATCACGAGTCTATGTACACACGTAATTTTACTAAAAGAGTGGTGGAGTATTGGATACAAGAATACAAAATTGATGGCTACCGCTACGATTTAGCAAAAGGGCTTACACAAACTAATACAGGTTCTAACGTAAATGCTTGGAATCAATATGACGCTTCACGAGTAGTTATTATTAAGCGTATTGCTGATTGGCAGTGGGCAGCTGACCCTCGCTCTTATGTAATTTTAGAATTTTTAGCCACAGGAGGTACTGAAGAAGCAGAATATGCCGCTTATCGCTTGAATGACCCTGTGCTTGGTGGAACAGGGCAAGGCGGTATGATGCTTTGGCGTAATATGGAAACTAATTACGCTCAAAACATTATGGGCTTTAATACTAACCACTACCTCGGTGATGCTGATTTTGCCAATAATCCTTTTGGTACTGGTACTCCTTTTACTGCCCCACGTGTGCTAAGCTACATGGAAAGCCACGATGAAGAGCGCGTGATGTATAAAGCCTTACAATTTGGTAATCAGAGCAACCCAGGACATAATGTACGCGACTTGAACGTAGCCCTTAAACGTGTAGAACCTGCCATACTATTCCATACACCCATAGTAGGACCTAAAATGATCTGGCAATTTGGCGAGCTAGGGTATGATTTCTCAATTAATAGATGCTCTAACGGAACCAATAACAGCAGCTGCCGAACAGACCCTAAACCTCTGCCTTGGGTGGCCCCTCAAAACTATCATCAAGTAGCGGCACGTATGGATTTATATCGCTTTTATTCCATCGTGAATCAACTTAAGCTCAAATATGATGCCTTTATGACTAATGACGTGTATATCAGGGAAGATGGAGGGCTAACTAAGATGCTCAAAATTACGCCTCAGCCTTACAACCCTAACCCCAGTACTCCTAACTTGAGTAATATCGTTATTATTGCCAACTTTGACGTGGTGCCACGTACAGTAAATGCAGAGTTTCACGTAACGGGAACTTGGTATAGCTACTTCCAAAATAATGCTGTTTTTAATGCTACCTCTACTAACCAACCTATAAATTTAGGTCCTGGGGAATACCGTATGTTTACCCAACAACCCATGGTAAATTTGGAAGCTAATTTGACGGGTAGCTTGTCAGGCTTAACAGGTTCTATCCAAAATGTAGTAAATATCGCACTCTCTTGGACAAATACCGTACCTAACAACATCGGACTTCGTGTGAGAAGACGCTTATCACCTTCAGGTACGTTCCAAACTATTGCAACTTTACCCGCAGGGGCTACCTCTTTTGTAGATTCAGGTTTGCAAGAACTTACCGCTTACGATTATCAAATAGAAGCCTATAATTTCGGTACGAATACGTTACAATCTAATATTTTTACCATTAGTACAGGAGCCTTCCCTCCTGCTGCACCTACTAATTTAGTACTTACTAATCTCACGACAAATACCGCTTCTTTCCAATGGACAGACAATTCAAGTGATGAGACAGGTTTTATTTTAGAACGAAAAATTGGAGCTTCAGGTACTTATGCAGATATAGGCTCAGTAACCGCTCCTAATGTTACTACTGCTCAAGATAATACAATTACCGCTAATAACACTTATATCTATAGAGTGGGAGCGGTGAAAGGCTCAGTGAGAGTGTATTCGAATGAGGTAACCGTTTCTACTATGCCGCCTAGTGCTGCCCCTACTTCGCTTGTAGCTACGGCTAACGCATTCAATAGTATTTCTTTAACTTGGGTAGATAATGCTAACAATGAAACAGGCTTCCGAGTACTACGCGCTACTAATTCAGGTGGTCCATTTAATGTAATAGCTACACTACCTCAAAATACAACCAGTTACACTGATTTGGGATTAACTGAAAATACACAATATTTCTATCGTGTAGAAGTATTTAATCTATTTGGTACGTTGCAATCCAACACTGCTGATGCCACCACGCCACTTGCACCCCTAGTAGCTCCTTCTAACCTAACCATTGCTAACCAAGAATACGATGGCATAACTCGTGTATATACCGTAAGCTTGCTTTGGATAGATAATAGCAATAACGAGACAAGTTTCTTAGTACAAAGAAGCCTGGATGCTAATACAGGTTTCACCACTTTGGCAACCTTAGCCCCTAATACTGTAAGCTATAATGATAATACCATTACAGACTTGACTAAAGAGTATTTTTATCGTGTAGTAGTAACGCGAGGAGCACAACAAGCTATTTCTAACGTAGTAAGTACAGGACAAATTACAGCCCTTGAAAGACAAACTTTGGCTAAATTTATCAGTCTTAGCCCTAATCCTGCGGAAGAAAATCTAGACGTTAAAATTGATAATGCTATTGCTATTGTAAAAGCTAATGTGTTTGATATGCAGGGTAAATTGGTAGATTCATTCCCTATTGATAGGAGTAATTACCATGTTTCTTACCCAGTAAAACACTTAGTACAAGGACAATATACTATTCAATTTATTACTAACCAAGGGCAAGAAATTGCAAAACGATTTATTAAGAAATAGAAAATAAGCAAAATTTAACTGCAAAAAACCTCAGTAGGAGTAAACTATTGAGGTTTTTTTCTAAATTTTTAGAAAAGTAGAAAAAAAAATTATATAGTAAATAGTAAAAAAACTCCTTTTTTTTGTTACCTTATATAGGTGATTCCGTATAAATAGAAAAAAGAAGATCCTTAATCCTAGTTAAAAATATTTGTAATTCTTATCTTATGAGACACTTTGGTAGCAAAAGGCACGTTAATACTAAACTAATAGTTATTTTATTGTTGTGTGGTTGTATCTTTTCAAATTATTATATCGTAGTAGCTCAATCTTGTGCTTCACCTACATCTATAAGCTTAGGCGTTTGCAATCTTAGCTTTGACCGAAGTATTACAGCTAATCCTGTTACTACCCCTGTGCCATCATGCTTTAACACTTTTGATAACAGTAAGTCATCAAGCACAGATGGCTGGGCTACTTATACTGCGGCTATCTCAGGTACGGTAACCTTGGAATATACTTCATATACCAAAGATGTTGTTTTGGCTGTGTATTTAGCTAGTGGTTGTCCTACAAGCTCTACTGATGAGATTGGCTGTTCAGATGCTACTACTTCGGGAACTGAGAGACTTATTTTTAGTGTGTTGTCTGGTTCTACCTACCGCATTCGTGTAATTAATCGTACAGATAATGCAGCTATGAATGGTACGCTTTGCTTCTACCAAGGATTGCCTACCACGCGAGACCATTGTAGTAACGCTCAAAATATTTTAGTGGGACAGACTAACGTAAGCATTCCTATTTTTGATACTAATCGTAATAATGAAAATAGAGCCAACCCTAATACGGCAGCCCCATGTAACTTTACCTTTAATCCAAGTACAAACATAGATGCCTGGGTACGATTTACTGCCACAAGTACGCGTACACGGGTTAGCTATACTTCTCAGAATAATAAAAATGTAGCCATTGCTATATATGCAAACTGTGTTTCACAAAATTCTATTCCCTCTGCTTGTGTTAATGGCATCACTACTAACACACCACAAGAAGAGTTTATTAATGTGGTTACTACGATAGGCACCACCTATTATGTACGTATCATGAATTTGACTGATAATAATACTGTGCAGGGTTTTGTAAGTATTATTAATGGGGTATTTGATAATTGTAGCGATGTTATGAGCCTTACCACCTCGCCTTTGCAAATTGGCAGTTGTAATCTCAAATTTACTTTCCCTGCTAGTTTTGTTAGTAGCCCACCTGCTTTTCCTAGTTGTGCCTCCAGTGGTTTTAATAATGATGCTTGGACACGTTTTACAGGCGATGGAACGCGTGTGCGTTTGGAATACCAAGGAAATAAAGGGATTGCCATTGCGGTTTATACAGGTAACAATTGTGGTTTTCTTTCCCTCGTTGCAGATTTAGATGGAGGAGGAGGGTGTACCAATTCAAGTTTTGCTTGTCCTTCCAATCCTGGTAGTGCTTATTACCAAAAAATAGATATCCTAACTACTAATAACACAAACTATTTTGTTAGGATTATTAATATGCAAGATGGAAATGGTTTAGAAGGTGTACTATGTCTTTCTTCTACGCCTAATGCTACACCTAAACTTCCTAACAACTTCTCCGACCCTTCTACTGCCGTTAATTTGGTTGTAAATGATGATTGTGGTATTCCCTTTAATATAATGCCAGACCAACACCAATATGGAGGTAAAAATAGTGGCATTACCTCTGCAGGTAATTCTTCTTGTGGTGGTGTTATTACTGACCCAAATTTTTATGCCGAGGCCTGGGCGAAATTCAACTCAGGCTCAAATACGAGTATAGTGATTCGCTATGATAACCAAGATTATGACCCCTCTACAACCCAAAATAACGCAATGATTGAATTGCGTAGTTCTTCTGACCCTACCACCCTCATTGCTTGTGCTAATAGCATTGCTTTGGAAGGAATAGAAGAACTTACCGCAACTGTAACTGCAAACACAGACTACTACATTAGAATTGTAGCCATAGGACCGCAATGTACTACCCAAAAGGCACTATTTGGGAAAATATGTGTAGCTAGCAACTCTCCGCAAATGGGCGATTTGTGTAGTAACGCACATAGTATTGTAGTAGGGCAATGTAATATCACATTGAACGTACCTGCAAATTTTACATTTGATGACCCTACGCCCCCTACTTGTGGTTTTGTACCTGCTAACATGAATGATGCGTGGATAAGTTTTCAAGCAACTAGTAATAGGACGGATATAACCTATAATTCAACCACTACCACAAATGCTGATCCTGCTTTCGCTGTTTATGTAGGAAATTGTGGTTCACTTACGCTACTCGGCTCTTGTATCAATAATAATACAGGATCATCCGAAAATGCAACCATTGCTACCGTACCAGGTACTACTTACTATATTCGCGTAATGAATGTATTTGGTACAGGAACTAACAACCCTATGTTGGGTAAAATTTGTGTACAACAAACCATCGGTAGTGATGTTTGCGATGACTTGACTCTCGTAACCGTTCCCGTAGGTACTTGTGGGGGTAGATTAGATATTCCTATCAATTTTGACAGAACAGCTGATTACCCCTTAGGTACATACAATGCCCTAAACCCATTAAGAGCTAACTATACTCCCCCCTCACTTGGCACAACTTGCGACCCCGATGGCATGGGACCTGCCTTACCCCCTGCAGTAAAACAAGATGCATGGTTTAGAATCAATGGCACAGGAGCAAGGTTCACTATACATTACGAAAATATAAACGGCAAAGGAAATCCTGCTATTGCTGTTTATACAGCACCTTCCGCTATTAACTGTGGTACAGGAGCTAACGGAGCAGGTAATCCTAATAATGAGTTAGTATGTGCTAACCAATATAATTTCTTTGGTAGACAAACAGAAACAGTAGTCTTCTCAAGCAACCCAGGGCAACAATACCTAGTACGTGTTATGAACGTAGATTTGCATTCTCCTACTACAGCTATAGATCCTTCAAACATTACTAGCCATATAGATATGGCAGGTACACTCTGCTTTATTGCCGAAAGCGGAAGTTACTTATCCTTAAACCGTACCCAAATAGATATCAATCACTGTAGCACTCCTAGAATAGTAAATATTGGTGATTGCGACATACCTGTCAATGTAATCGCTCCCTCCTCTTGCGAAGCAGGAACCTATACACCTGCTACACTTACTTGTAGTACGGTACAACCTCCTCCTACCCCACCTGCAAATGATGGTACTACTTCCACTACCGTAACCTGTACTACAGGAGATGCATGGGCTAGGTTTACTACTGCTCCTAACCAAACTAGTATTGAAGGAGGACGTGTAACTATTACTTACAATAATGACAATAATAGTCCCTTCCCTGCTGTTGATGTTACTTTGGCTGTTTATCAAAGTGTTAATTGCGGTACTAGTTATACTTTGGTAGGAAATCCATTGCCTTCCAACTCTATTGGTTGTTCTGAAAGAGTAATAGAAGGAGTGGAAAGAGTGAGTTTTATTGCTGCTAATAATACTACTTATTACATCCGTGTCATCAATCGCGGACCAGCAGGAAGTAGTGCTTACGGAAGAATATGTATCTTCAATGGACCAAATATGGCCGAGGATGTATGTAGCCCTACTGCTACCTCTTATGGGCTTATCAACGGAGACTTTAAGCAATTTGATATTGAAGCTTCTTTTGTTAATAATGCTCAAAATAATATCCCGAATTGTGTAACAGCAGGAGGTAGTAGTCCTTCTAATCCAGACCCGCCCATACAAAGAGATGCATGGATGCGTTTTGAAATTACCGTAACAGGTACTTACACCGTGCAATATGACAATAGCAATGGAAATAATGTATTTGGAGATGTGCCTAATGTTGCTATTGCTATTTACAACACTTGCCCTGGACCGACAGATAACGTAGGGCTTATTCCTTTGGCTTGTTCTAATAAAGTATGGGAAGGTACAGAAAGTATTACCTTTATTGCTTCAACCACAGGAAATTTCTATGTACGTGTAATGAATGTAAGTAATAGTACGGCAACAATTACAGGAAAAATACGTATTGCCGCCTTTGCCCAGTGTAATGCAGGACCGAACCTTATCATAGATGGAGATTTTGCAGGCTGGGGAAATGCTAATTTACCTTTCCCTTTTGCTAATAGTGGGAATACTCCTAATGGGATTAACAGAGACGCCAACCGACCTGCTGAAAATGCAGCAGCCTTACAAAATGTCAAAAAATTTGCTACGATGTACGGTTATAGGCAGGGACTAAATAGCATGTATCCTGAGGGCGTATTTACCGTCGGAAAAACAGCTAGAGTATTTCATACTGCATTTTTTAGTTATGGAGCAGGTTATTATGGCTATGGTACAAATAATCCTGCTTATTGTAATACGGGCGGGGCAGGTGTACCCCCTAATTCTAATCCAATTTCACATGCTTGCCAAGGGTATGGTACTCCTACACCTAATCAGCCTGCTGCTGTACCTAACGTAGCCGATGCTAATTTTATGATTATCAATGGTTGGGCTCCTAATGGTTGGGGCGGACCTCCCCCTGTGGGTTCTCCTAATGGTAAGGTTTGGTGCCAAACCGTTACCGTAGAAGGTAATAAATTCTATATGTTTACAGGTTGGTTTGCTAATCTCATTCAAATAGGTTGGAATATTGACTTGCCCCAACTAGTTGTTACCATTTGCGATATGCAACATCCTGTTACTCAAGCTATAGGTACCCCTGTTCCTGGTACTACCATCATCACAGGTGCCAACCCTGACGGAAGCGGAGGTACAGTAACCCACACTCCTCCTATGCCTAGTGATGTAACTTCTACTGCTCACAATGGTCGGTTATACGGAGCAGGTGTAAGATGTAATGCTTCAGGAGAGTCTAGTGATTATAGGTTGAAGCTTCTAGGCTCTGATATATTTTTACCAGAAGCTCCTGACCGCTGGCTCCCTATGCGTTGTATCTACAAATCCCCTAATTTTGCTGTTCCTACGCAGGTTAATTTATGTATAGAGAATAAGTCTCTTACCCCTAATGGAAATGACTTCGCTATAGATAAGCTCACTTTTCAAGAGTGTATAGGGGCTGATCCTAATGTATTTAATGATTTCTTAAAGGGAAATACCTGTGAACTAGCAGACAACCCCGCTGCTATCGGTGTAGCTTTACCCGTAGAGGTATTAACTTTTGATGCAAAATATATCAACGAACAAGTAAGTCTACAATGGCAAGTAATCATAGAAAATAATATCAGCCACTACGAAGTACAAAGAAGTGAAGATGGAAAAGATTTTGAAAGTATAGGTTTAGTGAGAGCCTTTGGTAATCTCCAAGAGTGGCAAACTTATTCCTACTCTGACACAAGGCTTCCTAGATTAAGAAAGCTATACTATCGCCTTAAAATTAAAACAAGAGAAGGCGATAACATCTATACTGATGTAAGAGAAGTAATTTTACCTATAAGTACCTTAAAGCCTTTTGTACTATTCCCTAATCCTGTAGAAAAAGGACAAAGCGTTGCCCTTAATTTAGATTTAGAAGTGATAAGAGAAGGATTTAGCCTTTCTATTGCTAACCTCGTAGGCAATGTGGTATATCAGCAAAGCTATATGCGCCCTAATGAGGGAAGCAAAATAGTGAACTTACCTACACAAAACTTACCTGCAGGCGTATACATAGTGAGTATGCATCTGGGCGGTAAAATCTATACTGACAAGTTTACTATATTCTAAAAATTGTGAAGTAATAGCAATGGTAGCAATGGCAAAGTAGATTTTATTTTGCCATTGCATTATTATTACATTAACAATAGTTAACTTACGATTAAGTTTGCTTAGTTTTTTCATTCTGTCTTTAGAAAACAAAGCATGTGCTTATTCCAAAAAGTAGTTTGTTTTTCTACAATAGGAACTCACATTGTTGTAAGGTTTTTTGCGTAAACGTTCAGTTTTTTTACGCTCTCTCAGTAAAACTCCTCTTTCTCTAATCTAGCATTACGCTCTATTGCAAAACTAATTCCCTTATCTTCAATTTCTTTTAAATTTTAGCTTAGTTGTAAGCCCCACAAATACTTAGGTAAGTAAAATAGAAATAATTTCTTACCAAAAGTAAGGGAAATTACAATTTTTACTTACTTTTGTACGATTAATCAATCTATTTTCTTACTTAAACTTAATCTATTTCAAACCATGAGTAGCGATACTAACCGAGAGCGAGATTTAGTACTCGCCCCTAATGAGTATGCCTTTATTTCCGACCAAACCAAAGGAAATATCAATGTCTATGTAGGGCCTTACAAAACAAGTTTGGCTAATACAGATCGTCCCGTTATCTTTGATAGCAATACTAAACGCTTTGAAAAGTGTAGTTTAGAAGAGTCTATTCAACCATTTGTAACAGCACCCGAAGGCTGGTATGTAGTATTAAAAAACCCAGCAAAAGACGGACAGCAACCTAAGACAGGAACTTCAAACAGCCTCTCCGAACTAAATATCGGAACAAAAGTAAATATCCCTGGACCCGTATTTTTTGCTCTCTGGCCCGGGCAAATGGCAAGAGTAGTTCTAGGGCACCACTTGCGTTCTAATCAATATCTCTTAGTACGAATTTATGATGAAGTACAAGCCCAAAAAAATTGGAAAAAAGCCGTTATCAAAACTAAGAGCCAAGCCGAAGGCGAAGAGGGAGAAGTAGTAGGTACAGAAGAAGTACCTGAACTTACTCTAGGTAAAACTCTAGTTATTAAAGGTTCTAATGTTTCGTTTTATATCCCACCCACAGGAGTAGAAGTGGTGCGCGACGAATATGGCAACTATGTACGTGAAGCTGTCACTCTAGAACGATTAGAGTACTGCATCTTACTTGACGAGAACGGAAATAAGCGCTTTATCCAAGGTCCCGCAGTAGTTTTTCCCGAACCTACTGAAGAGTTTGTCTATAAAAATGGCTTACGTAAGTTTAGGGCTATTGAACTCAATGAAATGAGTGGGCTTTATATCAAAGTAATTGCTCCTTACAAAGAAGGAGATAAGGAATATAAAGAAGGCGATGAACTATTTATTACAGGAAAAGACCAAATGATTTATTACCCACGCCCTGAGCATGCTATCATTAAATATGGCAATAAGGAACGACATTATGCTATTGCTATACCCCCAGGAGAAGGTAGGTATTACCTCAACCGAAAGACAGGTACTATTTCTTTGCAAAGAGGCCCCGCAATGTTTTTGCCTGACCCGCGCGAGTTTGTATTAGTAAGGCGTATTCTTAGCCCTAAGCAGGTAGAATTATGGTTCCCAGGAAATAAAGAAGCCTTAGAATACAATTTGCGTTTGCAAGCCTTAAACCAAGGTGATCAGAGCAAAAGTTATGTAGAAACTAATATTGTAGAAGAGGCACAACAGCAAGCCCAGATTATACAACAAAGAACAGAAATGCCAAGAAAACGCGAAAAAGCTTCTAAAGAAATTGCCAGCGAAGAGTTCGAACGTGATACGAGTTTCACACCCCCACGTACAATCACCTTAGATACTAAATATGAAGGAGCAGTTACTATCAATATTTGGACAGGCTATGCCGTTTTAGTGGTGAGCAAAACAGGCATACGAAAGGTTATTACAGGACCTCAAACTTATTTGCTAGAGTATGATGAGAATCTAGAAGCTATTACACTTTCCACAGGTGTCCCTAAAACTGACGATAATTGCATTAAAACAGTATACCTACGTGTACTTCACAACAAAGTGTCCGACCTCATTCAAGCAGAAACCTCAGATTTTTGCCAAGTAACTATCCGACTATCCTATCGCGTAAATTTTGAAGGGAATCCTGATAAGTGGTTCAATGTAGAAAATTATGTAAAATTCTTGACCGACCACATGCGTTCTTTCATTAGCAATGTAGTTAAGCAAACCACAGTGATGGATTTTTATAGCAAAGGTATTGACATCATTCGTGATGCGGTACTAGGTAAAGCCAAAGAAAATGAGAAACGCCCTGGACGTACCTTTGAAGAGAATGGCATGCGAATTTATGACATAGAAGTCTTAGAAATCAAGTTAGGAGATACTAGCATAGAAAACCTACTTATCTCTGCTCAACAGGAAGTGGTAAAACAAAATTTACGAATTGCCTCCGAAAAACGCAGATTAGAATTTACCCAAGAGAGCGAAGCTATTGCAAGACAAATCGCCCAAATACAATCCGAAACTAGACAAAAGCAACTCGCCTTGCAACAAGCTGAAGTAGAAAAAGAATTAGAGCTAGCTTTGGCTAAACTCAATACCGATATTCAAAAACAACAGAAACAATTAGCCGCTAAATTAGCCGACCAAGAAAATTTGACCAAAATCAGCGAAGCAGAATTAGCACGTGAAAAAGCTAAAAATGATTTGACCTTAGCTACTGCAGAAGCCGAAATGCAACAGCGCATTACCGAACTCAAAGCTGAAGTAGAAGCCATAGTTGCCAAAGCACAAGCTATTTCACCTGACCTGATTGCCGCCCTGCAAGCCTTTGCGGATAAATCGCTTGCTGAGAAAGTGGCCGAAAAAATGGCACCTTTGGCTATTCTGGGTGGAAATAGTGTTGCCGAAGTTTTTGCTAATATGCTCAAAGGTACAGCCCTTGGTAGTGCCCTCGCAAAGGCTAATTTTAGTAATGGTATTGAGTGAGAACAATACAAAAGTTTGCTCTCTTTACCAAAAGAATCTTAAAAAATACAAAAAACCTCGCCCTAAAAATGCGAGGTTTTTTTAGTACACCATCTTGCCCGTTTTTTTACTAAAATGGAGCCTCTCAATAAGATATACTCAAATTCTTGGAAAGCTATTTAAGAGCTTGAGTAAATGGTTTACGCTCTTCCAAAGCCATAATTAAATCGTAAATTCTCTTATCAATTTCACTTACCTCATCAGCACGTTCAAATCGCCCTTTTTTGGCTAATTCTTTTCGGTAGTGTAGCAAAGCCGTAGAGATTATTTTCAAGTCTTGGATAGAAACACTAAGTTTAGGTTTAAGAGTAGGTTTAGGCTGTTCGTTTATGGCTAAACCCCAGTAATAACTATTGCTTGGAATAGAGTTTTCGGCAGTGCTTGTTTCGTTACTTATTTCGCTTTCATTGAAAGTATTAAATATTTGTTGCACTTTATTTTGAAATATCTCACTAATTCTTACAAAAAATGACTTGGGAGAAATATAAGAAATTGTTGCCATAATATTTTAGGTTTAAGAGTTTCTACTTAATTTTTTTATGATTTTCTTCTAAAAAAGCTTACTTTTGTTCTGTTCTAAAAATTAGTTAAAAAACTTTCATTTGTAAAAGCGCATGCGTCTTGTTGTATTGCTTTGATTGTTTGGTGTAAAACGGCGTTTTCAGCTCTCAAAATTTTGATGTTCTGTTCCAAAAGGCTTACCTTCTCTAAAAGCAGTTGCATCATTTTGAGCAAACTTTTTTTCTCTAGTTTTCTAACTCTTGCAGTATTTTCTATTGTATTTGTATTTATTTTTTCTGTATCTTCAAGAATAAGGCTTACATTTTTTACTTCTTTATTCCTTTTTGCTTTATTTTCTTTTGTACGTTTTTTTGTTTCTATTTTCCAAACAAATTCACGTATTTGATTATTATCTAAATTAGTTGTACTCATAACTTTTGTATTTTAGATAAATTACTTATTTTTTAACATCAAAACCAAGATAAACAAACTCATTACAGGCATTAAGATAAGCAAACCACCCATTAACCACAACGTCCACCAGCTACCAATTAGCCAATCTACCCATTTCATGTATAGTATCAAAATGAGGGTATCAAGGTAGAGTGTGATAGCACCTGGGCAAAATAAGTTTTCCCAATTCTCCTCCTGAAACAATACAATTACCATCATAGTAGAAATGGCTATACCATATAAAAGAGCATCTAACTGAATATCACCAGAAAAAACAATTGCAGGAGCTACCAACAAAAAACTATTGCGAAGTACCATTACATTAAAGACAATAATCAATAATAACACCATACCTTTGAGGGCTGGAGAAGTGAACAAATCTGAAAAGCCCTTAGGCTTTCGCTCAGGAATGGCTACAGGTTGCTGTTTTACCGCAGTTTTTTTGCTCTTGCTTGTGCTTTGCTGTGGTTGTGCTGCTACCATAATTAAATAAGTTTAATTTTTTTGCTTTTTTTAATTGTATTTCTTATCATATTTTTCATTTACCTGCTTGTGGGCAAAGTGCTTTTTATTCAAACCAACAATTTAGGTATTTTATTTATCTGCTCTTCTAAGCTCTACTTTACGCTACAAAGATATGAGCTATTTTTGAAAAATGAAAAATTTTTGAGCAATAATTTGTTAATTTTTTTAACTAACTTTACAAAACATTGAAAATCAATATGTTTATTTTTTGAGCATTTGTAAAACTAAAATAATCGCTTTTTTAAGCATTTTTTCCGTGTAAAGATAAAAAATAAAATCAAATTGACAAATTTTTTATCAATAAAAAAGCCTACTTTTAAGCAGGCTTGAGCTAATGGTTTGAAAATGAATGAGAAATTTTTGAGCAAAAAAGCAAACTTCCTTTAAGCTTACTCTAATGATTAGGCTTGTGCAATCTCAAAATCTTTGGGGTTGATAATAGCTTGGTTGTGCAATAATAGCACGATTCTATCCTCTAATTTTACGATTCCTTTAATGTAGTTACGTTTAGTTTGTGAGTCTTGCACTAGGGCAGGCGAGAGATCTATTTGGCTTTCCAGTACGTTGAGTGTATTGGGAACTTCATTAACTATAATACCTACCTGCCATTCGTCGTGGGCTAATACTAACGTATAAGTCTTTTGTTCATAATATTTGGTAAGGTCTAATTCCTTTTTGTAAAAACTCACTGCTAAATCAATAATAGCAAAAATATTTCCCCTAATATTTGCCACACCCAACACATAGTCAGGTGTAAAAGGTACAGGAGTAATTGTGGGAGTTATTACCACTTCTTTTACCTCGTGAATGGGCAAGGCATACTCTTGTTGCTCAATCTTGAAAACGATGAGCTGAACCTGCCGTTCTATCTCAGCAGTTTGCTCTTTTTTTTTGCGAATTTGCTCTATCATAATTTTTATGTTAGTTTATAGCGCATAGTCCGCGTATTCAAAACTATGTCAAAAGTTTTTTTTGGTATGTTAAAAATAAACAAAAAGTCTCAACTAAGCTAGCTAAAAACCCAAAAAAAGATTTTTGTGTAACTTTACATATTCAATTTAGTTTAAGTTTTATATAGCTTGCCACATTTACAACTATAGTAGCAATATGATTTTGAAAATAGCTATTTATCTCTTTTTAGCAATATTTGCTTTCTTTTGCTTAATTAGCCCGAGCTTTGCCCAAACTAAATTTGCCCATGCAGGCGAATATATTACTTATATGACTAATCAACAAAGAGAAATCTTGAAAAACCACATGGCTTATACTAGTGCAGTGGCGCACCAAAAATCAGCTAAAAAAATAGAACAAAAACGTAAGGACTTGATAAATAGTAACTTACAAGCTCAAAAAAATATTGCTAATTTGCCACCCTATAACAATGACATAGCTCTGCGAGACTCTACTGTAGCTTTCTTAAAATTAGCCTATTTGATTTTGATAGAAGATTATGCCAAAATTATCAATTTAGAAGAGGTTGCCGAGCAGTCCTATGATGCTATGGAAGCCTACCTTTTAGCACAAGATTTAGCCGCTGAAAAACTAAAACAAGCTAATGACCGATTACAAAACCAAGTAAAAGTCTTTGCCGCCAAAAATAATGTAAGACTAGTTGAAGCAGAAAAAGATGACTTGAGCAAAAAAATTGAGATTTCTAACAAAGTTGCAGCTTATTACCGTGAGGTGTTTTTATTGTTTTTCAAGTGTAGTAACCAAGAACGCTATTTAATAGAGGCTATTAATAGGAGAGATTTGAGTGCTTTTAGCCAAAGCCAAAGTGTTTTGAGCAAATATACTACTGAAAATTTAGCCAAATTAGCCCAAGTTAAGCCCTTTAATGGCGATAACACGTTAGTAGAAGCATGCCGAAAGGCTTTACTTTTTTATCAAAAAGAGTGCAAAGAATATGCACCCCTCGTGCAGAATTATTGGCTCAAACAAGATGATTTTGAAAAAGTGAAAAAAAATTTAGAAGCCAAAGGAAACCAAACAAATCAAGAAGATGTGAACCAGTATAATAAAATGGTTAATGAAATCAATACAATTACTAAACAATATAACGATAGTAGCAACACCATGAATAAACAACGTACCGAAATTATTAACGCTTGGAATACCGCTTCAAATGCGTTTTATGCCAAACATATTCCTAAGTACTAAACCTAATAAGTACAAAAAGGTAGCCTAAAAAAAAAAAGTAGCCATCTAATTTATTTAATATAACCTACGTTATGTTAAGTTAAACTTAGATATTAAGTACCTTGAATACTTACTCCAGTATTAGTGTAAATACATAATGTTTGAAATAACTAAATGTTTGAAGTAACTAATTAACTGAACTGATAGTTGTACTTTTGAATATGAAGTTTACACTTATCATACAAATGTCACTTACTTGTAAGGTTGTACCTTAGCTTTTCTTTGTGCATTAGGTTTAGCCTAAGGAACCTGTGTAAGTAATTACTCAGAGAGAGAATTCTCTGTAGAGATATATTTTACAATAAGACAAATAAAATAAATGATTGATAATTCAAGGTTTATATTATGCTATAAAATAGTTTTATACCTAAGAAAGTAAAGAAAAAGCACCTTGCGGCTAAAAGCGTTAGGTGCTGTATTGGTTGCAAATATAAACTTAACTATCTTATGAAGTTAAGCTAGCACGTTAATTTACTTTTTAACAACTTTATAGACTTTGGTTGTATTGTTCTTTTCTATGTACAAGAAGTAGGTGCCTGTAGCTAAAAAGCCTGCACTTCCAGTTATTTTATGTTGTATCTCCTCACTTCCTTCCAAAGATGCTTGAGAAATGATTTTTCCTAGGTTATCTATTAACTTCAAGTGAACTTCATGTTTCTCAGGGTTTTTAATTTGTATATTTAGTTCATCTTGGAATGGGTTAGGATATATACTTACTACGAATTCCTGGGCTTGAGGTAGTTTAATGGCTTGTACATCACTATAACGAGAGCTACCATCCTTTTCAAGAATAAGTAGACGGTAATAAATGATAGATTTTCCTTGTTTTTTAGCGTCAGTGTCTAAGTATGAATAATGGTTAGTAGGCTGATTTTTAGCATCTGCAAAGCCAATAGGCTGGAAGTTGAGATTATCAATACTTCGTTCTATTGTATACCCTTTGATTTGGTGTTCATTTTGAGATTTCCAAGTTACTTCTACATTCTCGTCTTTTAAGCTAACTTGAAAACTTACCAAATCCACAGGGAGCGGATTGAGATGGTCAGAAAATGACCATGCTTGGTCTAGTTCACTAAGGAGTAAGTTATTTTGCGTATGAGTGCGGCTGCTGAGGTTAAGAGCTACTGTATGAGAAAACCAGTAGTTGCTAATGTTCATAGGTAGGGTTTTCCATAAGCTCATTTGAGTAAGAATTTTGCCATTATCCCAAGCTGGTAGCCAGCTCCATGTAACGTCTCTTGTACCTGTATGGTTGGTAATATCAATAATCCAGTGAGCGTCTATACCTTCAAAGCCTGAGATAACAGGTGTGCCTTGAGCTGTAGCAAATCCTCTGCTGGTTGCTCCTCCATCTCCGCTTTTACGCGTTAGAGTTAGGTTGCCCACATCAGCTCCCATAGGCATTTGTAGCATTAAGAAGTCAAAAGCACTTGTGCCTACATTACGCGTTTCCATGATAGCTGTACCTTGAATGTGGTTAGTGTTTGTTTCTACAGGGTTAGTAGCAGTAGGAGTAAAATATACGGGGCTATTGTCAGAAGTAAACAGACGACCATTCGTAAGTGTGAGCGTGTTATGGATACGTAAACCACCACTATTTGTAACACTTACTCCATTACCGCCATTGTTTACTACAAAATTTCCTATATTTACTACTGCATTTCCTTGAATTTGTTGTTCATTTATCCCTGTCATTGTAATTGTACCATTATTTCCATTTAGGGTACCATTATTGATAATATCGCGGTCAGTTGCGTTACCTAACATTACGATATTACCTGCATGAGTAATAGTTCCACCTGCATTGTTTTGCAAGTTAATTCCCGCGAGGGTAACAGTTTCATTACTATTAATAGTAAGAGTAGCACCACTAGTTACTACTAATTGAGCCCGTACTGTAAAGCTTAAGACTACACATAGTCCTATAAGCGTTATCTGGTAAATTCTTGACATAGTATTTACTGTTTTAGGATTTGGAATTAAAGTATTTTAACAAGAACTTTTCTATATCCAAAGGATGAACTTCTCGTTCTATGATATTACCTTTACGGTCTATTAAATAACAAACAGGAGTCTTTCTGATTGCATAATTTTTCACTATATCTGATTGCCATCCTTGTAAGTCGCAGTAATGATACCATTTGTCTGCTTGCAAGGTATGAAGATATTTTTGCCACTCTGATTTATCTTTATCAAGAGATATAGTAATAACCCCTATATTTTTAGGGGTTTTTGATACTACTTTGAGCAACTCAGGAGAATATTTTCGGCAGTAGTCACAAGTAGAAGCCCAAAAATATAAAATAACTAACTCATGATTGCGGATAACCTCATCAAATTTTTTAAGCCCTTGTTTTTCTAATGGGATTAGCGGGGCAGGATTACCAGGTTGTAATTTTTTCAGGGTTTCTAATTTTTGTATTTCTTCTGATGCGTTAGTTATCTGATTGCTACAACTTTCTAAATACGTATCATAAATATGTATTGCTACTTTTTCTAGACCACTATGTAGATACAACTTGACTAAAAAATTCCACATGAAATCAAACACTTTACTATTTTGAGATTTAGTAGCCTTCAATAATTTATCTACTGAATATTGAATTCCTGCATAATTGTAAATATCTGTAAAATCTCTCAGGTAACGCATAATCCTATTACTTAGAAAAGGATTACTCAATAGGAGCTCTTCAGAGAAATTCCACTTTTCAAAATAAAATTCTTTCATAAAACTGGCTCGGGTGTTATATTCCTGAGGCATTTTGTTACCTATCAGCGGTTCGTGGTAGATCATTAGCAAAACATCTGCTGCGTATGTACCTTTATATTTGTTTCTAAAATCTTCTATTTTCCTTTGGAGTGAGTCATAAGACTGAGCAACTTGCACTTCTATTTGTTGATATTTCTGAACATATTGTTTATCGGTACGACTTAATAATTCAGGTAACAACTTTCTTCTATAATTTTCATCTATATCTTCATATTTTTCTATTAAGTTCAAAGCTTCTAAAAGAACAGCATTTTCTAAATTATGCAGAAACCCTACTTCTTTTCTAACTTCTTTAAGAGTAGTTTCCCAGGAGAGAGTATCTTGGGGAGCATTACGAAGTAAAACAATGCCACGATAAGCCCCATATTTTATGGCTTCCTTAGTGAAAGCAATCAGACACAACTCTTTTTCAAAACGCATGGGATT
>JANWVW010000020.1 GCA_025056095.1 Bacteroidia bacterium | reverse complement strand
TTAGGCAGTGCGAAGCGTTAGCGAAGCACCGAAGCGAAGCGTAGTGCGGAATGCCCCGACCCTTGCGTCAGCAAGGGACACGCCCAAAAAAATCAAATTATTTTTTCAGAATAAATATAAGTTTATTTTAGGTGTAGCAAGTTAGCTGTATTATCACTTGTATTTTTGTTTGTCAATGGGTGTCCATAAGTTAGCTGGGTTAATACCTGGAAAGCCACTAAATTCCGTATAAGCTTTGAAGTTTTGAAATCTATCACTGGCTATAATGATATTTTGCGGCGACCACAAAGGAATACAAGGCTTCTGTTCGTGAATGATAGCCATCAAAGCATGATACAAAAATCGGGCTTTGTTCAAATTTTTGCCGTTTTTAATTGTTTCAATAAAGGCATCTGTACTTCCGTTTCCAAAACCTGTGTAATTTGCTCCTTTATTTTCCCAATTTTTAGTATGCCAAAACAGTTCAGGGTCTTGAAAGTCTACGTCTTCCACATTTTCAGCTAAATACATATCAAATTCATGCTCTTGTAGGGCTTTGAAGTAGTCTGCTAAATTCTTTTCATCAACTGTAACGGCAATACCCACATACCCGAGCGAACGAGTTACAAAATAAGCAATATATCTCTTATCAGGGCTAAGGTTGTTGATAAGTAAAGAAATGATAAAATCGGTCTTTTTGCCATTGATGTATTTATCTAAAATCCCATCATTGTCTGTATCCTGCCATCCTGCATCTTTGAGCAGTTGCTTAGCTTTTTTAATATCGTACTCCTGCAAAGGCAAGTTAGGATTGTAGGAAATTTCTTTGCTTGGAGAACCTGGCGAGCTTATCCTTACGCCATATCCTTTGAGAATAAACTTCATCATGCTATCAATAGGTAGCGCGTAAGCAACTGCCCTACGGATACGTATATCGTCAAAATAAGGGGTGCGGTCGTGAGGTCTTACATTCAAACCAAGATAAGAATATGCCAAAGTATTTGCTTTTCGGGTACGATAATGATAGTAATTACTGTCTAATTTTTCTATGTCCGTAAATTCTTTTACAGGTATGTTGTAGATAAGGTCCAAATAGCCCAATTTGAGCATAGTAATAGTTACAGACATTTCTTTTACAGTTTTGTAGATCAACCTTTTAGGATATGCCCCAAAAATAAGCTCACTATACTTTTTTAATTTATCGCCCCACCAGTTTGCTTTTCTTTCTAAAACTACTTCATCATTCGGAATCCACTTTACTACACGATAAGCCCCTGAACCATAAATTAAAGAAGGGTTGCGAACGTTGCTACTATCTGTAAAAAATTTAGCAAAGTTTTGTAAAAATGGGTCATTTTTAAGTTTTTCTTTTTCTTTTTTCAATTGGGGAAGGGTGAATTTAGCCATGTCATTTTGGCGGTCATAAAAATGTTTAGGCATTACAGGAATAGGGTAAATGATATTCTCTCCTATATCTGGCGATACAAAAATTTTGAACTTTTTTTTATCTTTTTTATCTATCACAACGTCTTCTATGCCCGCAAAGAATTCCTTTAAATACGTGCAAGGAATAAAAGGATTGTAAATGGCTTTTAAGGTAAAAAGAACATCTTCTGCAGTGATAGGCAGACCGTTATCCCATGTAGCTTCTTCACGAAGTTCACATAAGTAGTAAGAAGAGTCTCTGGATGCAATAGGCATCCTTTTGAGTAGCAGAGGTACTCTCTGCATTCTATCGGGTGTAACTGTGGTTAGGTATTGAAAGACTTGATTGGTAACAATTTTATCTATGTCATTTGCAACTAAGATAGGATTTATAGCACTAGGATCCTCTGGATGCCGAATATACACAGCATCGCCAATAGGTTTGGTATTATCAGAGCTTTGGGCAACAACAATAAAAAAAAACAAGCATAACAAGACTGTAAGAATACATTTTTTCATTATGGGCAAATATACAAATCAAACACAATAAAACAATCTTTTATGGAATGCTAAGAAAGTATAGTCTTTGCCCTGAATATTTATCTACATACTGCTCTTGAACGTAAGGTAAAAAAATACTATCTAAAACCGTATTTTTATTTGCTACAATGTGGTTGATGTGAAATTTCTTAATGAAGTCCAGCTTACTTTGACTAAGATTGACAAATGTCCCCTCTTTTTTTTGTTTTTCTACAAACTGATAGAATGGAAATAATTTAATATACTGTTGGTCTAAAAAATTAGGCTGTAATTTTAGTTCAAATATGTTTAGTGCTAAAAAGTCGTAAGGTTTTTTGTTTTGAATATAAGGCTTAGGAAAAGTGTGAAAGTAAAGATACCATATATAATTATTTTCAACTAATACTCCACCATATTCAGAAAAACGGTTTTTATTTTTGTTAATGTAGGCTACATATTCGGGGCTATATGTTGCCTTATACTTGTTGATTTGTACAGCGGAGGTATGAATAGCAGAATATAATAAAGCTGCTCCATACCCTAAAATTATAGTTATGGTACATGTTCTGATCCACTTTGGTTTAGTTGTACCTATCTCTATTAAAAGATTTATCCACAAAAAGACAACTAACATATACAGAGGTGCTGCGATGCAAGCAAAAAACTGCTCACTATCCCAAATGTAGTACAAAATTTGCCATGCTAATATACTACTTACAATACTCACATTCACAAAATAGAATAAATAATTCCTGTATTCTTTTGCGTTAATGTGTGCTTTAATGCTTTTAAGATAAATAAAGCTCAACAATATTAGGGGTGATAAGCTTAGCGAAAACACAAAGAGTATTTGAATTATATCCTTGGTGAGAATAATTAAAAATGAGTTATCGTAAAACCGTTCCCAGAAGGGTTTAGGAATACCTACAGGACTAACAATATAGTTTTCTGTCGGATAAAAAGCATAAAATAAAATACAATATAAGGCTGCACATAATGCAGGCAGTATTGTATAATATATTGCACTTTGGTTTACTATTTTTCCACTCCACGCCCATATCAATAGACAAATTAATATGATTGCAATAGCTGGTGCAGTAGTAATGTATAAAATAGGTAGAAACAATAAAATTATCATGGCAAGTACATATTGACGAGATTGGCTAAGCAAAACAAAGGCTATCAATATCATTACAATGGGGCTGTGCTTAGGCAACTGTATAAGTGAATTTATCCAATATAAGGTATAGCTCCCATAAATATGTGCGGTTAAATTTCCTAAACCTATGGGCTTAATAAAGAAAAAAAGCAGGGGAGTAAGAAAATGATAATAGTGTAAAGTTTCATTTTTAACCAGCTTTTTAAGAATAGCCAGCAGACCAACATAGAAATTGGCAAAGTAAATGCTGAATATAACCACACTACGAGCTAAATATCTGTTTTCTATATCAAAAATAGCGTTAAAACCTGCTTGTAGCCAAGGCGTAAAGTAGTGATAAGGATTAGGATAGTTAGGCTTTATCTGAAAATAATCAATATTTGTACTTTCTATGCCTGTGCGGTAAATAAATTCACTCAACCTTACATAATAAATGGTATCTATGTTGTCTGTAGAGATATGTGAAAAAGATAGCCCTAGATTATACAGATAGTTGATAATGGTAAAAACTAGGATAGCCGATATCCATATCCAGTGAGAATAATGTACTTGAAACTTAATTTGAGTTTCTATTTTAGTTTGTAGATTTTTTTTGTGAAGGTAGAGTAATATAGTTACAGCAGGTACCCACCCAGCGTTCATTATAGTTAGCCCTTGGGTTCGTACCAAAGCAACAAGCCAAACCCACAGAATGCTTCCTATGGTAGTAGTGGCAAATAACTTTGCAAACGGCTCATTTATTTTGATTTTACAAATGAGCAAAACAGCAAGACCTGTACTATGTAAAAGTAAAGCGTATAAAAGAGTATAAATCAAAAATTCCATCAGAAAAGATAAAATTAGACTATTTTTTTGTTTTTAGGGGTATCTATTTCATTATAGTTTAAGTCTTTTCCAAACGTTTCTTGTAATCCATATAAAGCCCAAAGTGCTAACCCTGCACTAAAAAGTGCAGTAATAATTGCCGAAGTAATGGTTCCTAAGGGTTTAAGAATTTGGAATAAAGTAGTAAGAATAATAACTGAACCACGCACAAAATTAGGGGTAGTAGTAGTTACTGTAGCTCGTAAATTTGTTCCGAATTGTTCAGATGCGATGGTTACAAAAACAACCCAATATCCTGTGCCTATACCCAGCACCAAATAAAACCAATAAAAAACCTGCATATTTTTTGGTATAGTCAAAAAAGTAATAGAGCTTATCAATGAGAATAAAATAAAGACAACTACTGTTTTTTTGCGAGATCTGAGAATTTGACTCAAAGTACCACTTAATACATCACCTATAGTCAAACCTATGTAAGTATACATTACTACTCGGGCTTGGTCTACTTTGGCAGTAACAGGAATAAGTCCAAATGCACGTGCAAATTCGGAGGACAAAGTGGTTAAAATGCCTACTACATACCATACAGGTAAGCCATTTAAGATACATTTAAGATAAGTTAAAAACCTATTGTAATTAGTAAAAAGCATCAGAAAATTTCCTCTGCTGATATTTTGCATTTCTTTAATTTGTTGAAACATGCCTGATTCAGAAACCCCTATACGTAGTAATAGTAACACGAGTCCTAATACACCTCCAACAAAATAGCTTAGTTTCCAATCCTGAAAATATTGATATACTAGACCTGCGGCTACCGCACCCATGGCACCCATAGAAACGACTATCATAGTACCATAACCGCGTTTTTCTTTACTCATCATTTCTGCTACTAAAGTGATACCCGCGCCTAATTCCCCTGCTAATCCTACACCAGAAATAAAGCGCATCACTGCATACATCTCTAAGTGATAAGCTGGAAAATCTGCTACCATTCCATTAAGAATATTAGCAATGGAGTACATCATAATAGAACCAAAAAGTACGGATAAACGCCCCTTTTTATCCCCTAATATTCCCCAAACAATACCTCCTATCAACATCCCACCCATTTGCATATTTAGTAAAAACAAGCCAATTCGCTCTAAGTCTTTTGGATCTGTAATTCCAATTGCTTGCAAACTGGGTAAACGCACAATACTAAATACAATAATATCGTAAATATCCACAAAGTAGCCCAAAGCTGCTACAATTATAACTGTATACACTGAACGGGTGTTGCTCATATAGTTTTTTAGTGATTATTCTACTATTTGTAGTTCCATTCTAATATCTTGCAAAGGTTTATCTTGGGCATCGCGGGGCACCTTAGCAATTTTATCTACCACATCCATACCTGAAATTACCTCACCAAATACAGTATACTGCATGTCTAAGTCAGGTCTACCGCCCAATGTATAATATATTTTCTTCTCCTCATCTGTGTATTGAATACCAAAATAGTTTTCCATCATGGTAAGTTCTTCAGGTTTTACAGGTCCTGCTTGTACAATATAGAATTGGGAACCGCTTGATTCTCTATGGGGATTAAGTATATCAGGTAGTCGTGCTGCAGCCACTGCTCCTCTTTTGTGTAAATGATTTCGTCTAATTTCTGCTTTAAGAGTATACCCAGGACCACCTTGCCCAGGCGGTATTTTTGAATTTGGATCTTTGGTTGTAGGGTCCCCACCTTGAATCATGAAACCATCTATGACTCTATGAAAGGTACTTCCGTTAATTGTTTTTTCTTTGGCTAACTTAATAAAATTATCTCGGTGAATAGGAGTATCATCATACAAAGCAACCACAATTTCACCGATTGAAGTAACTATTTTGACTTTTTTAAGTTTGGAGATATCTACTGTACCCGCAATATCAGACTTTGTTTTATGCTCCCCATTAAGTTGATGCTTTTCTGGTGTTTTGTTTTTTTGTACACAAGCTGATAATAAAACAAACAAACTAGATATTACGACTGTTAAGTTGTACATAGATAAGCAGCAAGATTGTACTGATCAAATTTTTATAGTTGGAACTGCTACCGATTCAACAATCTTTAATTTGAAAATTCTTTTTTGACCTAACTACACACAGACAAAAATTATTTGCAGCCATCACCACTTAAAGATATTTATTCTGCTCAAATCTACACTCTGGTGGTTCCTGAAAATGGCTATTAACATTGCTAAACCTACCACAGCTTCTGCCGCAGCTACACACATTACAAAAAAAACCATCATCTGACCTTCACTACGACCCAGATAAGAAGAGAATGCTACCAAAGTTAAATTAACTGCATTTAACATCATCTCTATACACATGAATAAAATAATAGCATTTTTTCGTGTAAGCACTCCTATGGTTCCGATAGAAAAAAGTATAGCGCTTACAACAAGATACAAGTTTAATGAAGGAGCAAACATCAAAGCAAAAATAAAAAACCTTTGTATTTCTACAAAGGTTTTTTGGTACCCAGGTTCGTTGAATTATTTTATGTTTTCAGGATTTACCCCACCGTTGCTATCAGTTTTAATTAGCATTAAAGCTTTTGCGCCTTTTGTTTTTTCGCTATCTGCTACTATAATAAATCCTCCATCTCTACACCTTGCTATAGATTTACCAATGTCTGAACCTGTACCACCAAAGTCTTTTTCTCCTGCATCGTTTCTAATAAGCTTATCATTTACTTTAACAAACCAGATATTATCCCCCTTAGCGCCTTTAGAGTTAGTAGAACCTACCAAAACATACCCATCAAGAGAGGAAGCAATAGCGTATCCTCTATCTTCCAGAGGTCCCCCGTAAGATTTATTCAATTTTGTGCTTCCATCTTCTTCTATACGCATTGCCCACATATCATACGGAGGAATATTGTTGTTAGGTGCAGTTTTGAAACTGTTAGATGAACCAAATATAATATATCCTTTTTTATCTATACTTTGTATAATTTGGCGAATGTGCTCGTCCTTTTTACCCACACCGCTGTATATTCTTGTCCATACAGTATCTCCTAATAATCCATTTAATTTCACTACATAGGGATCAACATCACCAGCAGCAGTATTATTACTTTCACCTGCTATAATTAGAAATTCTTCTGACCCTGCACCCCCAATAAGCTCAAAGCTAAATGCCATGTCTGTTTTTGGTGTCCCGTGAGTTCTATTCCATTTAACTTTAAGATCTTCTCCTATTCGTATCACATTAATGTCGTATTCTCCTGCGCCTGAACTATTTGTATATCCACAAATAACATAGTCTTTGTTGGGCGCTTGTCTAATATCATATCCCACATCATTTTTAGGTCCGCCATAGGTTCTTGAGGCTTCTACATTTCCCACAGAGGAGAATTTAACAATTATAATATCTTTTGCTTCTGGTTTACCAACCTCTCCTACTACCATGAAACCTCCGTCTGCAGTAGGGCACATACCGTGGGCTATTTCATCCTCGGGAGTATTATGTACTTTTTCCCATTCTACTTTTCCTGTACTGTCAAATTTCATTACCTTTATGTTTCGCTTACCTTCTTGTCCTTCTGTACAAAGCACCGCAAAACCATTGTCTTTAGTAATTAGAACTTTCTCAGCTTCTACTGTTTGGGCAGAAGGGTAGGTATATTGGAAGGTAATTTTAGATAAGTCAACCGTACTAATCAAAGCACCTGCGCTGTAGATAGTAACTGATTGTTTTTTTCCACTAGGCTCATAAACATACCAAACCGAGTCTTTTAGTCCATTTCTGTATATTCCAGAGGCTTTAAGGTTGCCGTTCTCATAATACTCTCTCGCTTCTCCGTTTTCCTTGTTATCCTTATAGAACTTTTCCTCTTTTAACTTTCCATCAGGATAGTAAAATGACCATTGACCCACCATTCTATTCTTTGCGTATTGACCTTTCTTCTGTAAAGCTTTTTTATTGTTGTAAAACTCATACTGCCCATCGCGCATGTTGGCCTTGAAAGTAGCTACTTCTCTCAGGTCTCCTGAGGGATAGTAGAACTTCCAAACACCATCTCGTTTGCCTTCATCGTAGTTACCTTCTTCTATTACTTTCCCTTCTTTACTCACTTTTTTGTACTCTCCGTGCTTTACTTCCTGTTTTTGTTCATTCTTGTAATAGGTATAAGTTTCTACACTGCCATCAGGAAGTTTGTTTTCTTCTTTTTTAAGGTTAGTAGGCTGCGCAAAAAGACTAACTTTTGAAAGTAGAAGTGCGCTGACGGCTGCAAGCACTTTGTTTATGAAAGTTCGCATAAATAACTTTATGTAAGGTTAAATGGTTTTATTATTTGGTGAAGCAAATATAATAGGTTTTGCAAATACAATACAAAAAAAAGAACAAAAAAAGTTTTTAAAGAAGTGCTTGGAGAATATCTTTATCATGTAAAGCATTTATTATCAGCGACTTACTTCTACATACTTCATCGCAATAATCGTTTCAAGAATCTGCTCTGGTGCAAAGCCCATCTCTCTATGAAGTTCTAGCTGTGTACCGTGCTCAATTACCCTGTCAGGAATTCCTAACCTTTTAACCTTATTTGTATAACCATAGTCAGCCATAAATTCCAATACTGCGCTACCAAATCCTCCCATCAGGCTACCATCTTCAATAGTCAGAATTTTTTCATATTTCTGACAGACATGATGCAGCAATTCCTCATCTAAGGGTTTTACAAAACGCATGTCATAATGTCCAATATAAATTTGGTTCTCTTGCAATTGAGGTTGAATTTGCAGTACATAGTTGCCTATATGTCCAATAGTCAGTACGGCTATTTCTTCCCCTTCTTGTATTATTCTACCTTTACCAATAGGAATTTTTTCAAAGGGTGTCCGCCAGTTTATCATAACCCCTTCACCACGAGGATAACGTATCACAAAGGGTCCTTTTGTATTGAAGGTAGCTGTGTACATTAAGTTTCGGAGCTCTTGTTCATTCATAGGGGCAGAAATAATCATGTTAGGAATACATCTAAAATAAGCAATGTCGTAACATCCGTGGTGGGTAGGTCCATCTGCACCAACTACACCTGCTCTATCTAAACAGAAAATAACAGGTAGTTCTTGGATGGCTACATCGTGAATCACTTGGTCATAAGCTCTTTGCATAAAAGTAGAGTAGATATTACAGAAAGGAATCATACCTTGTGTAGCTAAGCCTGCTGAAAGAGTAACTGCGTGTTGTTCGCAAATACCTACGTCAAACGCCCTGTGGGGCATTTCTTTCATCATAATATTCATGCTGCACCCTGATGGCATTGCAGGCGTAATACCTACGATTCTGTCGTTCATTCGGGCTAATTCTAACAAAGTATGCCCAAATACATCCTGATATTTTGGCGGTTGGGGTGTGTCAGGTTTCTTCGCAAAAGATTGCCCTGTAATTTTATCAAACGGGCTACTTTGAGCGTGCCATTTAGTTTGGTCTTTCTCTGCGGGGGCAAAGCCTTTACCTTTTACGGTAACTACGTGTAAAAGCTTAGGACCAGGTATATTTTTCAAGTCTCTAAGGGTATGTACAAGAGTATGTACATTGTGTCCATCTATAGGACCAAAATACCGTAAGCCAAGTGCTTCAAAGAGCATTCCTGGTTTGAGTATTGAAGCTTTCAAGCCATCTTCAATTTTGGATACAATTTTTTGTGGTATTTTACCCATTTTGCCGAGTAAGTTCCATAGCTCATCTCTAAATGTGTTGTACCATCTTGAAGTGGTTATATCGGTCAGATATTCTTTCAAAGCGCCTACGTTAGGATCTATGCTCATGCAGTTATCGTTGAGAATAATAAGCAAATCAGCCTTATCTGCTCCTGCATGGTTCATGGCTTCGAAAGCCATTCCTGCGGTCATAGCGCCATCGCCGATTACTGCGATATGGTGCTTATCCTTAATTCCTTTCAAGCGGCTGGCAATAGCCATACCTAACGCAGCAGAGATGGAGGTAGATGAATGCCCTACCCCAAAAGAGTCATATTTAGATTCTTTTCTTTTCGGAAATCCGCTTATACCTTTATATTGCCGATTGGTATGAAAAACATCTCTTCTGCCTGTCAAAATTTTATGTCCATAGGCTTGATGACCTACGTCCCACACTAATTCATCGTAAGGTGTGTTAAATACGTAATGCAGGGCTACGGTCAGCTCTACTACGCCCAAGCTTGCGCCAAAGTGTCCGCCATATACAGAAACTATGTCAATGATAAATTGGCGGAGTTCTTCGCAGACTTGTAGCAGCTTTTCTTGGGGTAGTTTGCGAAGGTCTTCGGGATAATCAATACTTTTAAGTAGTTTGCCTGGTTCAATTTTAGCTTGCATAACGGATTTCTGAAAAATGATGTAAAATAAACTACAATATGACTGATAAAGTTGCAAAGGTAATACTTTTATCAATAAACTTTATTTTTTGGGCGTGCCCTTGTGGGCATTCGCTGCGCTCATGCCCACAAGGTCGGCGTGCTACGGGCTACGCTAACGCTTCGGTGCTACGCTTCGCTCCGCACCGTGCTGACGCACGCCCTTCGCATGCCTCACGCAAAGGATCTCTGAAAAATTCGTTTCTCTGTAACTTATACAAAGTTTTAGCTTGTAAGTCCTTGTACTTCAAGCTTAAACAAGGTAAAGACATAACTGCACAGGTCATCTGCGTGAGGGGCATGGAGCATGCCCGCAAGGGCAGTACGAAGCGTTAGCGAAGTACCGAAGCGAAGCGCAGTGCGGAATGCCCCGACCCTTGCGTTAGCAAGGGGCACGCCCAAAAAAACTAAAAAATTCTTTCAAACCTGTATGCAAATAGCTTTGAAATCAAAACTAAGATTATCAAAAAACTTGCACAATTTCTTTCTTTCGCTTTTGCTGCTCCTGCTCGTAAATGTCCATAAAATGATTGACCTCAAAACCTAATATCAAAATGTAGCCCATTGTATAAAACCAAATCAAAACAATAATCAACGTAGCCAATGAGCCATATATCTTATTATAGCTAGTGGAATAGCTCAAAAATATCTTGAAACCTACACTAGACAGCGTGATAAGTACAGTGCTTAAACCTGCTCCTACGGAAAAAAATTTACGATTGCCCTTTTTAGCAGGTCCAATGTAATAGATTAAACAAAGCGAAAGATATATAAAACCAAAAATTACCGACCAGTTCAGAATAAGTAAAATGAGATAAAGCAATTGTCTATTTGTACCTTGCTTGCTTAAAAAAGGAATAATGGTATATTGCCAAAAAACTAAAAGCAAAGTCATAATAATAAAAAGTGTGAAAAGTATAGCCGTTATGCTGATAGCAGTAAGTTTGTTTTGAATGTAATTTCGGGTATAGTAGAGTTCGTGCTTCACTCTAAAAGTACTCATTAAAGTAGTGATGCCTCGCGTGGACATGTAAAGGGTCATGATAGCGCCAATTGAAAGTAAATTGCCCTGCTTATGAGTGATAATGTCTTTTATTGTTTCTTCCATCCAAGTAAAGACCTCTTTGGGTAGAATTTGTTTGAGATTATCCAAAACTTCTTGGTTCATTTTTTGGGCAGATAGCCCTGGTACAATGTGCGGTAAAAATGGAATTAAGGTAAATAAGAATATCAGAGCAGGGAACATAGCGAAAAAATAATTGTACGCCAAAGCCGCTGCACGCGTGCTGATGTCTTGTTCACGAGTGTCATTGTATGCCAGCTGTACTACATCCCATACTGAAATGGCATGTCTTTTATCTATGTACAGTTGGCTTAGCTTTTTCTCGGTAAAGGCATATCCCTTTTGATAAGCACTTTGGAGAAAAAACCTAATTTTTTGAAACATAAAGCTCTATTTATCATCTGCGTATTTTTCATCATTAAGCAAAGCACTTAAAAAAATATAAGCAGGTATAATCAGCCCATTGGTTAAAAAAATTCCGATAACCATCAAAGCTCTGACCAATCCCACATCTAAACCAAAATAGTTGGCAATACCACCTGCTAAGCCAAATATTTTTCTGTTGTGCTTACTTGTACCAAATTTAATCGGTCTGCCTTTATATTTTGCTAAATCCGATTCTAATACATAGCTACCTGTTTTTTCGTTATAGACTACTTTTCTGCCATCACTTAATACTTTATACTTTTCTTTTTTACGGGGGGGTGGAACAGTCAAAACCTGTACTAAAAAACTAATTCCTGTAATCACGGTTAGAGCTAAGGTGATACCTACATACGTTTGCGAACCTAACAAGCCTGTAAATAAAATCAAAGCACCCATAATTGCCGTAGCTAATGCTAAAACTGTGGTAAAATTAAGAAAACTAGGTTCTTTTTCTTTTGTAGTAGGTCTTTCTAACTCATTGAGAAAAAGACTGGTTTCCAATTCTAATTGCTTCATCATTTCAGGGGTCATTTCTAACTGATGAAGATCTCGGTCTTTTGATTTATCTGCAAATTTGCTCTTTTCAAACATAGTTTTCAGTCCGTAGTGTACGGAAAAGACTGCCCAAAGATACATAAAAAAGGTTCAGCAGCATATATTTTGTGTTATAGCTCATTCATAAGGTATTTGTACATTTCCAACATAGCAATAAGGTCTTTTTTATGTATGAGTTCATTGTACGCATGTACATTTTGCTCGGGAGCGCCTATAAAGCACCAATCCATTAAAACAGGGCTGCGCTGAATTTCTGATCCATCTGATCCACCTGCTTGCTCTACTTCTAACTGAAACGGAATACCCGATCTATGGGCTAAATTGAGAATTTTATCTAAATATCTTCTTCGTGGAATATATCTATCTCGTAAACTAATAGCTACACCTTTTCCAAGTTGAACTCCTTCTGTAGCCCATGTAATATCACATATTAGCGCTTGCTCAATTCCATAGTGCTTCTGAATAAAATGGGCTAAAAAGCCTACTGTACCTCCCCCATGCTCCTCATAGCAAGAGAACACAATTATTCCATTTTCTAAATTTTGACATAATTGCAGAGTTACCCATAAACCTGCGCGGTTATCTATGTAGCAGCATTGTAGTGTGTCTTTTCTTTCTTGCCAAACAGGTTTGAAAGTTAGTGTTGTACCTCTGTCTACTAAGCGTTCAAAATTCAAAAACAGTCTTTCTTCACTCTCCGATAGCAAAATAGGGGCTTCAATTTTACCTTTGCTATCCTGTCCCACGAGCATAATGCCTGTTTCATATTCAGGTGAACCAATAGGAATAAGTTCATTTTGGTATCCTACTGTAAAGCCAGTACTATCTATGTGTGTAAAAATGGCTGCTTTTGGTTTGCCAAATACCCAAACTAAACAATCCTGAAAAATGTGCACTTTGGGTACACATTTCCATTTCTTCGCATAATTTTGAAGGTAGTTCATTAACCAATCCGTTAGTACATATTCGCTGCCCGAAGGAGCAGGAATACTACACAATTCTTTGAGCAGAGAAAAGGAGGTTTTTGACATTTTTTAAAAAGAAAAAGGTAATGGTAATGGTTTTTTAGAGTGCTCTATTTAGTTTTTTCGCCCCGCTTCTCGGGGCGAAAAAACCTACTTCATCATTATATCTCACAATAAACCTAAACTTTTTACTTAGCGCCAAGCTGTACACGCCTAAATGCTACTACTTTCAAGTTAGGATCAAACTCCTGTAAGTATTTAAGCACAGTTTTGCCGTTATCCTTGACAAACTCTTGTTGAAGCAAGGTAGCTTCTTTGAAGAATTTTTGCAACTTACCTTGTGCAATTTTTTCTATTATATTTTCAGGCTTACCTTCTTGGCGAGCTAATTCTCTGCCAATTTCAAGTTCGCGGTCTATAATTTCTTTGGGAACAGAAGTTTCATCAATAGCAATCGGATTAAGCGCAGCAATCTGCATAGCAATTGACTTACCTACTTCTTCTATGCCTTCTTTTGAAGAACCTTCTAACGATACAAGTACGCCTATACGATTACCAGGATGAGTATAGCTCACTATTACTCCGTTGCTGCTTAAATACACGGATTTGCTGATAGTAATTTTCTCTCCAATTTTAGCCATTAAGTCCAAAAGATGATCGCTAATTTTTTTGTCATCAATCATTTTATCTGATAAGTGTTCAGGATTGTCTATTTTTTCAGACAAAGCTATTTGAGCTAACTTTTGTGCAAATGCACTGAACTCTTCATTTCGGGCTACAAAGTCTGTTTCACAATTGAGCTCAATTATGGCACCACTTTTTTTATCTTGAGCTACTGCGCATACTACTAAACCTTCTTTGGCTTCCTTATCTTGGCGATTTGCGGATATTTTTTGCCCTTTTCTACGAAGAATTTCTATTGCTTTTTGAAAATCGCCCTGTGCTTCTTCTAGTGCTTTTTTACAATCCATCATGCCTGCGCCCGTTTGCTGGCGTAACTTGTTAACTTCTGCAGCTGTAATTTGCATATACTTCAAGTATTTAGAAAGCAAAATTACAAAATCCTTTTTAAGACAAAATCAAACTTTTTATTTAATTTGTATGCAAAAATGTGGAAGTACTTATATTGCCAACTTGTTGTGTATTTGCCTATTTGTGTATTTGGACAAAATGTAAAGGATACCCTTGTTGCTTTTTTTAATTTCAAAGTAGTAGCAAGCTACCAACTACCTGCTGCAGATCTAGCAAAACGTTTTGGCAGTCATGGCACAGTAGGCGCAGCCATAGGTTATAAAAACAAGCGCAACTGGTTATGGAGCGGATATAGCACGATTACATTCGGTAAAAAAATCCGCGAACCTAATCACTTACAAAATCTATGGACAAGCCAAAATACAATTATTGGCGTAGATGGAAGAAACGCAGCTATTAGTCGTTATCATAGAGGATATCAAATAGGAATTCAAGCGGCTAAAATTTTCTCTCATATAGGCGGTGTAAACCCTAATTGTGGGCTTTTTGTACAAGGTGGACTCGGATACATCCAGCATAAAATTCGCATAGAAACCATTGGGAATACAGTATACGATCTAAACAGAGGTAGTGTAGAAGGTTACGACCGTTTATGCGGAGGTTTATTACTCAATCAGTGCGTTGGATACCTATTTTTGGACAACAGTAGATTAGCTAATTTTTTCATAATGCTAGAAAGCATTCAAGGTTTTACACGCAGCTTGCGAAGGATACAATACGATGTCCCTAATCCTGACTTGCGCATCCGAATAGATATGGCTTTTGGTATAAAAATTGGATACATGCTAACTTTTTACAGAAATGTAGAAATAGACTACTTTTAAGTTGTCATAAAAGCAAGGAATTTTACAAAATTTTTCTTATCTTTGAACCCTGAATGCTTACGGTAACCGAAGAAAACTACCTCAAAGCTATCTATAAGTGCCAGACTACCCACACTGTAGCTACGACCACTCAATTAGCCGAGCTTCTCAACACCACAGCGGCTTCAGTTACAGACATGCTTAAAAAACTGTGCGAGAAAAATCTTGTCATTTATGCAAAATATCAAGGAGCTTGCTTATCAGAGGAGGGTAAAAAAATTGCTTTGCAGATTATTCGTAAGCATAGATTGTGGGAAGTATTTTTAGTAGAAAAATTAGGCTACACTTGGGACACAGTTCATCCTATTGCAGAACAGTTAGAGCATATCCAATCCGATGACTTGATAGATAAACTAGACAAGTTTCTTAATTATCCTCAGTTTGACCCACATGGCGATCCTATTCCAAACGCACAAGGTAAAATTGTAGTACAACCTCAATGTCCATTGTCCGCGTTGAAGCCCAAAGAAAAAGGCAGCTTCACAGGAGTTGCTGACCACAGCCCTGAATTCTTGCGCTACTTGAACAAAATCAACCTTAAATTAGGCGATATTTGCGAAGTATATGAGGTAAATGAGTTTGACAAATCCATGTTGCTTAAAATAAACAGTGTAAAAATATCTTTAAGCGAACCTACAGCTAAAAATATATTGGTCTGCATCATAGATAAAAATGAGTAAAAACATTGTCATTTCAGGAATTACCAAAGGTATAGGTTTAGCCATAGCGCAGAAATTTCTCAACGCTCATCAGTGGAATGTGTATGGTTTTGCTCGACAGCCCTCAATGTGGAACTACGTACCTGAACATACAACTGCCACAAATGTTGCTCAAAACTTTAACAAAGAAGTAGAATACCATTACGAGGGTGCTTATACAAGCCGTTTGTGCATAGATGCTGTAGATGCTCAACAAACTGAACAAGTTATTTCCTTTGCAGAGAAGCTCAAAAGTTTAAGTAATACTGTGCCTTATTTGTATCAAAAAACGGATATTTTAGTCAATAATGTAGGAATGTACCGTACAGGTTCATTATTTGACGAGTCTGATGCGCAATGGCAGCAACTTTGGAAGGTAAATCTCGATGCAGCTTATTATCTGACAAAGTATTTGTATCCTACTTTTGGCAAAGGTACGCATATTTTTAATATCTGCTCAATTGCTTCAAAGGACATTGTCGCAGAAGCGCCTTCGTATAGTATCACAAAAATGGCTTTGTACGGACTACATAAAGCAATGGTAAAAGAGCTTGAACCTAAGGGCATCAAAGTAACTGCTATTTTACCTGGTTCGGTTTATACGGATTCGTGGAAGGATGCTCCCCAAAATGTAAAAGATGAAATTATTCCTCCCGAAGACATTGCGGCGTTAATTTGGGATATTTATCATTTAGCTTCTCAAACTGTGGTTAAAGAAATTGAGATTAGACCTATGAACAAGTAGAGGCACTTACTACAAATAGCAAATATGTAAGTCTGAAAGATAATTTTATTTTTTTGGGCGTGCCCCTTGCTGCGCAAGGGTCGGGGCATTCCGCACTGCGCTTCGCTAACGCTTCGCACTGCCTAACGGCATGCTTCATGCCCCTCACGCAATTGACCTGTGCAGTTATGTCTTTACCTTGTTTAAGGTTGAAGTACAAGCACTTACAAGCTAAAACTTTACATAAGAAACAGAAAAACGGTTGTTTCAGAGATCTCTTGCGTGAGGCATGCGAAGGGCGTGCGTCAGCACGGTGCGAAGCGAAGCGTAGCACCGAAGCGATAGCGTAGCCCGTAGCACGCCGACCTTGCCCACACAAGCGCAAGCGAAGTGTGGGCAAGGACACGCCCAAAATATTATTTTTTCATGGCTTCAAAAAAACACCTTCTACAACGAGGTTCATAAAAGTCCTTCTCACCTATCAAAATGGTACCCTTATCCTGCTGATGTATTCGATAAGAGTGATTAGCTATATTGCCACAAACCGCACAAATAGCATGCACCTTAGTTACATACTCTGCAATTGCCATTAAACTGGGCATAACTCCAAAAGGTCTACCTCTATAATCTTGGTCTAATCCTGCAATAATTACTCGCACACCTTTATTGGCTAAATACTGAACTGCATCTACTAAACCTTCATCAAAAAATTGGGCTTCATCAATTCCGACGACCTGAATTCCCTGCCCCAATAAAAATAACTCCTGCGAACTTTGTACTACCGTACAGCGAATTTGATTTTCGTTATGAGAAACGATGCTGTCCACACTGTAACGATTGTCCAGCATGGGTTTGAATATTTCTACTTTTTGCTTTGCAATCAAAGCTCGCCGAAGTCTGCGAATGAGCTCTTCTGTTTTGCCAGAAAACATACTACCGCAAATTACCTCTATCCAGCCTGAATGGTGAGAAATGGGTTCTACAAACATAGCTGACAGCAATTAGTTAGATACTTGTACAGCCTGACGTTGAATAAATACAGGATAGAAGGTAAACTTCTGCACGTCTAGTTTCCAAACATTAGGTTTTTCTGTGGGTTCAAAGCCAAGCTTTGGGTAATGGTCTTTGACCATTCCATTTTTGGCAGTAGGAATGTACTCCCCAATGATAAACTTAAAATTGTTATTTTGCGCATACTCTACGATGGTATTGAGCGCAAATTGCTCTACGCCTCGTTTAAGTACTCGGCAGCTCATTAGCCAAGTGTCTATGAATAAGGTTTCTGAGTCCTGTCTTTGCAAAATAATTACACTGATTAAGCCATAACTTCCAAATTTGTCAGTTAAACAAAAATAGAATGTAGCATAATTTTTATCTTGGGCGATGCGTTCTATGTCTGCTTCTGTGTAGCGAATAGTGCGTAAATTAAACTGATTAGAACGCTGGGTAAGCTGCGCAATACGAGGTACGTAAAAAGAATGGCTAAAATCACCTACTTCGGCAACCATATTCAAGCTCTGTAAGTACTCTTCAATGGAACAGTACTGTGCTTGAGCTTTTCTGCGCATATCTTCAACTTGATACATTTGTGTGCGAGCGGTATCATCTTGGGTAAAAGATGCGGTTTCGAAAAGATTCAAGCTTTCTAGATAAGTTACATACTCTGCGGGGTCTTCGGGCAGTTCGGGTACACAAACTTCGGGTAGCTGCATACGAACTAAATTTCGTTCAAAAGGACTATCATCCAAAAAAACCATGCTATCAAAACCAATTTCTAATATGCTCTGAATATATCGAATGTTGTCTGCTTTATTTTCCCAATTTGCTACAAAAACAGCAATATCTTTTAATCGTAATACCATGTCAGGATGCTTTTCAAAAGGTTCTTTGGCAGTAGCTTCATCATTTTTGCTGCATACGCATAAGATAATTCCACGCTCTTTGAGTTTTTTGGCATAGTACTGTAAATCCGTAAAAGCTTTGCCTATACCTATCTCTCCTATTTGAATATTCTCCATGCCATCATCGCCAATAATGCCGCCCCAAAGGGTGTTGTCTAAGTCTAAAATTAAGCACTTTTTGAACTTTCCTTCAAGACTTAATATAATGTCCACTACACTTTTGGCTATGTAGGGTAAAAAATCCACATCGTATACTTGATTAGCTGTATAATACAAGCTGGGCTTGAATACTTTTTCTAATCCTAACCTGTTTTGCAAAGCAGACATGTCTTGAATAAACACATTTTTGTACTCCTGGGCTTTGTCCATAAGCAAAGTATTAAGCTTTCGGACTTGATATAACCAAGAATAACGAGTTTTATTTGCATAATTCCCAAAAACAGCATCATCTACTTCTGTGAGATTGCTGAAAATGATATTTGTTTTAAGATACTGATTGATGGTTTGCCACCACTGTAAAGCTTTTTGAATGTAGTTTTCTGCAAACTCTGCTTTTTGGTTTAAATCTAACTCGTTGAATTTAATTTGCTGCTTTTTAGCTGCTGTGGAGATAAAAATGTAGTGAGGTTGAAAATGATACAACGAACTTTGAGGATTAAGTATCTCCACATCAATAGAGTCAAAATCGGCTTCATAGATAGAGAGTTTAATTTTATTTTCGTACGCTACGGCTTTGAGCATATCGCAGAGTTTTTGGGTAGCAAAATCACCTAAAACAGCTAGTTTTAGCTCATATAGTAGTTCAATATCTTGTTTGAGTACTTTTTTGTACTCGGAATAGGTTTTCATGATACAATAATACAAAAAACCTTGCCACTTTTATTGTGGTAATTTGACGGAACTACTGCATTACACCATTGCAAAAAGATAAAAATTTGTTAAAGCATAAGTTAAAAATTGGTAAAAAACGCAAACACATTAGTTTGATATGAACTTTTATCTTTTATTTTTGTTGGCAAAACACGTATGCGTACTACCCTGTTCATTTTAGTTGTATTGAGCACTTTTGCATTTGCACAAAAAAAAGGTATTTTAATTGGTACGGTCAAGGATAAGAATACACAAGAATTTCTACCTGGTGTGAGTATATTCGCAGATAGCACTATGGGTACTTTAACCGATGAGAATGGGAACTACCGCTTAGAGCTACCTGTGGGCAGTTATAACATTACAGCAAAATTGATTGGATATAAAACTCAAACCAAAGCAGACGTAGTAATTACATCAGGAAATACTTTATCGCTTAACTTTGAGTTAGAAGATGCTGCACAAACTACAAATGAAGTTGTGGTAGAAAGTAGTTTTTTTCAGCAGCCGATTGAAAGTCCGAACTCTTTGCGTACATTAAGCTATCAAGAAATACGAAATAACCCTGGGGGAAATTTTGATATTTCAAAGGTTGTACAATCTTTACCTGGGGTAGGTGGCTCTATTGGTTTTAGAAATGACATCATTGTACGCGGAGGGGCGCCTAATGAAAATGTGTTTTACTTGGATGGAATAGAAATACCGAATATCAACCATTTTGCTACGCAGGGCAGTGGAGGAGGTCCCGTGGGTATATTGAATGTCAGCTTTATTGAAGATGTATCTATGAGTACTAGTGCTTTTTCAGCAAGGTACGACAACGCCCTTTCGTCAGTTCTTCAATTTAAGCAAAAAAATGGAAGTACTGAACGCACACAAGGTAATTTAAGATTAAGCGCCACTGAATTCGCAGGAACAGTAGAAGGCTACTTTGGAAAGAATAGAAAAACAACCTATCTATTTTCTATTCGCAGGTCATATTTGCAGTTTCTGTTCAAAATTATAGAGCTTCCTTTTTTACCTGATTATTGGGACAATCAATTTAAGATTCATCGTCAAATAGATAAAAACAACGAAGTTTACGTTATTGGTATAGGCGCTTTGGATGATTTTAGACTTAATATTCCTGAAAATGCCAGTTTAGAGCAGCAGCGGATTCTTAATCAAATTCCTATATTCAAACAATATTCTTACACACGCGGTATAGCTTGGAAAAGATTAGTCAAAAATGGGTATATGCAATTAGCGGTAAGCCGAAATGTACTTCAAAACTTTGCAGAAAAATACGATGACAATGATGAAAGTAATCCTTCTAAAAAGCGCTTAAAATTCGTTTCTCGTGAAGCAGAAAACAAAATTCGTTGGGAAATGAACAAATACATCCAAAAATGGAAGTTTTCCTACGGAGCTATGGCACAATATGTTACTTACAAAATGGACTCATATAACCGCATACGCCAGGAAATACGCGATGTAAATAATAATCTTATTCAGCCTGCAATTATACTGAATTTTCAAACGAAGTTGAATTTCTTCAAGTTCGGTGCTTTTGGACAAATTGCTCGCAGCTTCATGGGAGATCGACTACGCACCTCATTCGGTATACGTACCGATATGAACACTTTTACTGAAACAGGAATGAATCCTTTACAAACTTTATCTCCTCGTTTTGCAATAGCTTATTCTTTTACAGATAAATGGGCTATCAATGCGTCTGCGGGAAGATATTACAAAACTCCATTTTATACAGTGTTAGGATTCAAAGATAATAACGGGAATTATGTCAATAAGAATGTGCGTTACATTCAATCAGATCACTTAGTAACAGGCATAGAGTACATTCCTGCAAAAGCAACTCGCATCACCATAGAAGGTTTTTACAAGTGGTATGATAACTATCCTGTTTCAAATAGAGATAGTATTTCTTTGGCAAATTTAGGGGGGGATTTTGGTATTTTGGGAAATGAAGATGTTACTGATATTGGAAAAGGCAGAAGCTACGGAGTAGAGTTTTTATTTCAACAAAAATTTACCAAAAACTTCTATGGTATATTAGCTTATACTTTATTTTGGAGTGAGTTCACAGGTTTTGACCGTAGTAAATACATTCCTTCTGCATGGGATAATAGGCACTTACTTGCTTTTACGGGGGGCTATAAATTCAAACGAAATTGGGAACTGGGAGTAAAGTATCGTTTCTTAGGTGGTACGCCATACACACCGTATGATACCTTAGCTTCAAGACTAAACTATGCCACTACGGGACAAGGAGTATTGGATTATCGCAGGTTCAACACGCTTCGTTTAGAGCCATTTCAATCTCTTGACGTACGGTTAGATAAAAAATGGAATTTTAACAAATGGACTTTAGATATTTTTATTGACATAGTGAATTTATTGGATAGCCCAAATTGGGCACCTGCAAGCTACACTTTCAAAATAGACAATCAAGGACCTGATATTTACGACACAACGGATGGGAATGCTTTGAACATTGATGGCTCTAATGCTAAGCCCACTTATGTACAAAATAGAAGCAGTTCACGTTTGCCAAGTGTTGGCTTTATTATTGAATTCTGATTGTTCTAACTAAAAAGTTCTTCCTGTTTTGCAAAAACTCAATCTGTTTTTAAGTACTTGTACACTTGTTTAGCAGTATGTACGATATACAAGCCTGCGGGCAGTGAATTCGTTAAAATTACTTCGTTTTCATAAGGTAGCAACGTTTTTTCAAAAACAATTCTTCCATTGATATCTGTTATTTTGAGAATGTTGAGTTTGTCTACATTCTGAAATTGTATAAGATGAGGTAACATTAAAATTTTTTCTTCCTTCTGCTGATTTTCTTCCTGCACAGTAGTAAGACCTGATGCGGTAAAGTTAAATACCAATGTATCCCCTAAAGTGGGAGCACCGCTTGCGTATACGTATATGACTACTGTACCTGTACCTGTATATGTAAAAGGATTAGTTTCTAACTTGATAAAACCTTGCGTTAATCCACTAATAGGATGCATTGTTCCCATGCTAGGTACGCCTGTGTAGCAATTATTGTAATCACACAGGTTACAAGCCCAGGTAGTAGGAATAGAATTACTAAACCTAATCCATTTCAGGATCAAAGTGCCTGAAGTTTGGTTTATCATGTTAATTTGTGTGCTAGTAAAAGTATTGGGCGGTAAATTGACAGATAAACTTGTGCTGGGGGTACATACAAATGGACTCTGTGCCCATACCAAAGAGGAAAACAAAAGTAAAATGGAGTAGTATATTTGTTTCATATAGCAAAGATAAACGCATAGACTATTTGTTTCAATACGTAGGTAAGTTTATGTAACTTTGGTATCAGAAAAATCAAAGAGTTTGTACGAATTTTGTACTATCAAATATATGTTAGCTAAGCTAAAAACATGGACAGTTCGGCGGGCAATATATCTGGTAGCAGGAATTTTTTTGGTCATTTTGTCAGTTGTTGAAAAGGAGTTTTTAGGCACTTTAATAGGTGCATATTTCATGATTATGGCAATTTTTAATGTGGGATGTGCAGCAGGATGCTGCACAAATAACGTATGCAAAACCTCTCACTTTGACTCAAGTATTGAACAAAAAAATTAAAAAGGAGAAATATATGCAAGACGAAAATAAAAAAACGTTTAGTGAGTTAGTAAGAGAAGAACCTCTGCTATTGGTAGATTTCTTTGCAGAGTGGTGCGGACCTTGCAAAATGATGAAGCCTATTTTAGAAGAAGTAAAACAAGAAATAGGCGATAAAGCTAAAATTATCAAAATTGATGTAGATAAAAATCCTTTGGTAGCTACTGCGTACCGAATACAGGGAGTACCTACTCTTATGTTATTCAAAAATGGTGAACCTGTATGGCGCCAAGCAGGTGTAGTACCTGCACATTATTTAGTAAGTTTAATCAACCAATACTATACAGAAAACTAATATGAAAAAGGCTTACTTTATTATTGCATATTTGGGGATATTTTTACTTGCTTGTCAGTCGCAGCAGCCAGGGGTATACAATCTAGACGCGGTAAGTTTCAATGCTAAGCTATCAGAAAAAAAGAATGAAGCTATCATTCTTGATGTCAGAACCCCCGAAGAGTTTAGCACAGGACATATAGAAAAAGCACAAAACATTAATTATCACGCCCCTGACTTTCAGCAGAAAATCAATGCACTAGATAAAAATAAGCCCTATTTTGTCTACTGCTTGGCTGGAGGTAGAAGCAGCGCCGCAGCTAAATATATGCGTCAAAATGGCTTCAAAGAAGTCTACAATTTATCAGGTGGAATTTCAGAATGGCAGCAACAAGGGCTACCCATAGTAACTCAAAGTCCAAATCTACCTACACAAGATAAAATTTCTACTCAAGAATACCAAAAGATTATACAGTCTAAACCACGCGTACTGATAGACTTCTACGCGCCTTGGTGCATTCCTTGTATTAAAATGAAACCTTTTTTGGAAGAGTTAGAAAAGGAGCATAGCCAAGACGCCGCTATTGTACGTATAAACGTGGAAGAGAATAAAAACCTAGCTAATCAAATGAAAGTACAGAACATACCTGTTCTAATTTTGTACGAAAAAGGGAAAGAAGTATGGAGGCACCAAGGCTTTATAGATAAACCCTCTCTCAAAAAGGTACTTACGCAAAAATACTAGTCCACAGCAATAGGTTTAGCGAATTGTTCGCTACTGCAAAACGCGGTAGCGATTTTATTTTGTTACAAGTAGGTTAAGTTGTTTTTATTCTTTTATATTCATTCCATACAAAAAATAAAGCTTATTCTATTGCAATGCCGTAGAACTTTGCACCCCTTATGCCTACTACCATAGTATTGAGATAAACTGCGGGACTTGCTTCTATGTTATATCCCAAATTCAATTTTGAAAGTATTTTACCTTGCTTACCTTCTATCAAAAATATGTTACCTTGTGAGTCGCACTGTACAATGTACAAATTTTTGTCAGGGTCATATATACCTACGGGAGAAGACCATGTATAATTAGGTAATTCCAACCGCCAAACTTCTTTGCCTGTACGTGTATGAAGTGCAACCATCAAGCCGCTATTGAGATTTTTATACCTTGCAGGTGAAAAAATAACTAAACTATCTTTGGAATTTTTAGACAAAACAGGACTAGCTAATAGACCCCCATTCACAGGATGCGAACCTTGTATAGTGCTACACTTGTATGAGACTTCCCAAATAATTTGACCTGTTAAGCCGTGTATTTTGCGTAAAAATGTATATCCTGAACTGCCTTGTTTGTCTACTTCACAGCCTGTGTATAAAAAAGGAACACCATTTTCTACTTCAATAAGAATACTCGCATCTGTATCATCAGTTACATCTGTAGCCCATACAGGTTTAAGCGTGCATATATCTATACACTGCAAATATCCGCTATTATCTGCGAAATAGACTAAGTTTTTATACGCCGCAATAGAGTTTTCTGTGCCTATTTGTCCCTTTTTAGGAGATTGATAGCGATACTTATATACTTTTGGCTGAACGCTAATTTTAGCTTGTGAAAGGTCAAATTGTGTATTGAGTTTAATGTAATAAAACAAACCATTTTCGCCGTTGAGGTACATAGCATCAGTGAAGCGGTTGATCAGAGGTGAGCTGTCAAAAGCGCCCCATTTACGATAAGCTAATGCGTCAATTCCTTTGATAAAGTATATTTCTTTACCATCAATTAAGCTAAAAATACGAAAGCCAATTTCACCATTTTGAGGAATTCCCTGACCGCAATATAATAAAGGATACCCGCGAGGATCCACAGAAACAGAACCTTTGATAGGATTTTTTACGTCAATAGGTGGGCGAGAAGGTTTGCCTGTAGCTAAATCCAAAAAATAAATTTTTCCATCCAAAGAGGCATAGATTACTTCCACAAAATTTTTATCCTGCTTGTAAGTAGGTTTAAGGTTCATAATAGCTTTTATCTTTTCGCTCCATTTGACAATAGCAGGTTGACCTGTCCAGCCTGCACCTCCGCCCCAGCGCCCACTGCTGCTAGTATTAAATTCCCAAATTAAGCGCAATGCAGAGGGACTTTTTTGTAAATATCCAAATGAAGCCGTATTACGAAAGTGATTACCTCTAAAGCACAAAATGCCTTCAATACTATCTGTTTCGTAGTAAGGTTCGCGTAAAAATTCATTCTCATTGAGCATCTCTGCGGTAATTGGTTTATCTTCGTAAAACCATTCGTATTGCAATCCTGCAATTCTTTGAGGATTAAATTCCACTTTGATAGGTTTAGGTTGTTCTACTTTTTTGATTTTGTTTGTATCTAAATTTTGTTTCTGGGTAGAGTCTTTATGTTGGCACTTAGCCGTAGTTAGAATAAGTATTGAAATTACTGCGATTAAGGTATTGCCAATTTGCACGGGGCAAAAATAGAATAAAGCCTAAAAGCTGTAAAGTAAAAAATGTTGTGTTTGTTATTTTATATCAAGCCGTGTTTTTTGAGGGCAATGGTGATTTTTCTTTGGATAATGTTATCGGGGATACGTTTATATTCTTCCGAAAGTTTGAAGTTCTTTAAATTCATCAGCCATTCTTGCCAATCCTTGTGTAGAGAGGGAGGGATGTCTTCGGGCAGTAATTCACAGACTGCGACAAGTAAATCGCCTTCGTAAAATTTAGCTTTTATCCACAGGTTTTGTTGCAGAGCACGCAAAGCTATTTGCAGAATGTATTCAAGATATAGTTTGCGTTCCAGTAGTAGCCGTATGTCTTCATTGGTAAAATCCTCTAAGGGCTTTATAGCCAATCTATTGACCTTTTTGTCTTCTACGCTAATTGGGGCGTATTCTAATTCGGGATAGTAGATAGCTCCAGCTAGCTGTGATAGAGTTGGCATAACTAAAAAAACAAATTTTTTCAACGTAAAGTTGTATAAGTTGTGGAGTAAAGTGTGTTTACTTTTTTATCAATTTCTGTTTTAGATAATTTTTTGGGCGTGCCCTTGCCCACACTTCGCTTGCGCTTGTGTGGGCAAGGTCGGCGTGCTACGGGCTACGC
>JANWVW010000019.1 GCA_025056095.1 Bacteroidia bacterium | reverse complement strand
TGTTCTGCGCGTTGTCTTTCCTGCTGCAATTCCTCCGCTAATTTCTCTTTATCTCGTTCTACCATCTTAAAACTCTCTATTATCTCATCCTCTATCTCCATGCTCTTCCTTATCTTCTCCGATGCAGCCGCTTTTAATAAGCGCCGTATCACCCCCCTATACCGCTCAGGATAATCCTCCTCATTTATGCTAATCTCATATTTATGCTCTTTTTCATCAAATAAAGATAAAATCATCTCTAATTCACTTTTCCGTGCTTTCTTTAACTTCGGTATCTGTACAATCACACAATCATGCGTCAAGGATTCAATAAAGTCATCTTTTACATCAATAATTTTCTGCGTACTGTTATCTGTAACGTGCCTGCGTATGCGTAATACAGGATACGGCGGATTACTCTCCAACGGATAACCTAAAAAATACACCGTAATAATCGGTAACGCTTTGACTTCATTTTTCTCGGTTTTGATAATGTTCTGGTCTGCGGCATACTGCTGACCTAAATACCGCCTAAAACGTAAAATATCCGTAGGGAACTTGGCTTTCTGTACTTCTACCAAGACTACTTTTTCTGTACCATCAGGATTTTTTATTTTGGCATTAAAATCCATTCGATATACGGTCATAGAGATAACATCTAGTGTGTATTCCTGCGGTCTGATTTCTAGGTCTATGATTTGCTCTTGCAATAAATCAGATAAGAGGAGTTTAGCAATTTTACTATCTTCCATGAGATACTTAAATACCACATCATAAGCGGGATTAGCAATTTTTATCATAGTACAAAGATAACGAAACATAAGTTTATCGACGTTTGGCTTTAAGTCTTTACCTTGTTTTGGGTTTAGATACAAGGTTAAACTTTGAGTAGGTGGGGTTAGTAAATTTGTAAGGTTAAAATGCGTGAGGCATGCGGAGGGTGGGCGTTAGCCCAGTGCGGAGCGCAGCGTAGCACCGAAGCGATAGCGTAGCCCGAAGCACGCCGACCTTGTGGGCTTTTGCCCACAAGGGCACGCCCAAAAAATTATAAACAATCTATACAAGACTTAATCATCCTCAAAAACAAAAATCAAAACTCTCTTGTTATCTTTGTACTATGGTAAAAAAACACGGATACAAAATTTTAGCAGTAGTATTAGTAACGTATGCATTAGCATGGGGCTTGTTGATGCAGAATATTCCCTACTTGCCTATTCTACACCAAACTATAAGAAATTTGTATTACCATGTGCCTATGTGGTTCAGTATGACTGTGATGATGTTTGTGTCTGTGTACTACGCAATTCTCTACCTAAGAACCGAAAATTACCTCAGTGATATCAAAAGCGTAGCTTCGGCAGAAATAGGGGTGTTATTAGGGATATTAGGACTTTTAACAGGTTCTCTATGGGGTAGATACACATGGGGAACTTGGTGGAGCGGTGATATAAAGCTAAACATGTCTTTGATTGCCGTGTTCATATATTTAGCTTACTTTATTTTGCGTAGCAGCATAGAAGATTCGAAAAAGCGAGCTAAAATTAGTGCTTCGTACAACATTTTTGCTGCGGCATCATTAGTGCCATTACTTTTTATCATTCCGAGACTTACTAACAGCCTACACCCTGGTGCAGATGGAAATCCTGCTTTTAGTGCTTACAATGATAGCTTGAATGCCAACATGCGCCCCGTTTTTTATAGCAGCGTGATAGGTTTTATTTTGTTAGCCTGGTGGCTATTTGAACTAAGGTACAAAATAATAGCCTTAGAATTGAAATTACATCAAAAAATAGAGCAGAAAAATACCGTAGCCGCACACGAACAAAATTAAAGCGTACCTATTCCGTAATTTCAATCTCTATACGCCGATTTTTACGCCTACCTTCTTCAGTAAGATTATCAGCTATTGGGTGAGCATCTCCCATGCCTTTGGTAGTAATAACACTTTCACTTATGCCTTGCTTAATAAGATATTCTTTGACAGAGTTAGCCCTCTGTTCTGAAAGAATTTTATTTTTTTCAGGTTGCCCAACATTATCTGTATGCCCTGTGATAATAACCTTGATATGCGGATTTTCTTTTAATAACTTGACAAGTTTATCTAATTCAACTTTTGAAGATTGAATGTTAAGTGTGGCTTTACCTGATTCAAAAAAGATATTGTTCATAATCATTTTTGTACCTCTGACTGCTCTTTCTAATTTAATATCGCGTACAAATTCCTTAAAAACATGCTCTGCGGGAATGGTAACATATTCAGAATAGAAAGCATATCCCTCCTTGCTGATTGTAATGCCATAAATTCCCCCTGCTTGGACAACCGCAGCATATTTGCCGATAATGTTATTTGTATGTACTACTGCAATAACTTTACCTGCACTATGGTCTGTAATAGTAAGTGTAGCATCTAAGACCTTGTCTGTAAGGGCATCTTTTACAACTCCTGTAAGAGTTACATAAGGTTTTTTCTCTTCTTTGGGGGCTTTTATCATCCAGAGGTCTTGTCCGCCCAAAGAACCTTCTCTATTGGAAGAAAAGTAAGCATATTCTCCATTTGGCGAAAGTACAAAGTATTTGTCGTCTTCTTCAGAGTTAAAAACTGTACCAATGTTAATAGCAGGCGACCAAACGCCATTTTCATACACACTTTTATAGATATCATAGCCACCGTAGCAATCTACGCGCCCATTTGAGCTGAAATACAGGGTCTTTCCATCGGGATGAATAAAAGGTGAGAATTCCGATTCAGAGGTATTGATGTTTTTACCGAGATTTTCGGCAGGAAGCCATTCACCTGTAACAGGATCACGTCTACTCCAATAAATATCATGCATGCCCATTCCTCCTGGGCGATTGGATACAAAAAAAAGCATATTTCCATCTGCAGAAATACTAGGCTGAGATTCCCAATAGTGTGTATTGATAGTATTAGGCAATCTTACGGGAGTTTGCCATTTACCTTCTTCTATAATTGAAACATAGATGTCGCAAAGCGTCCCCTTATTTTCATCACGTACATGATATACTGCTTTTCCATCAGGGGAGATACAAGCTGCGGCATCTACAGAAGGCGTATTTACCTCTTGAAAATTAACAGGCTTTCCCCAAGAGTCCCCTTCCCGCTTAGCGTACCAAAAGTCTTCACTTCCCATACCTCCGCTGCGAGTAGAAGCAAACAAGATAACTTGCTCATCTAATGTAAGTGTGGGCTGATACTCATCATAAATAGTGTTCAGTGGTCTTAAATTTATGGCCTTGTTATCCTTTTTGAAGTGCATTTCAGGAGTAATATATAGCAAAGGAAGAATAGGTTTATCGGCTTGACTTACGTAGAAAAAGAACAAAAAAAACCAGAGAAACGCACTTTTACTCATATAGATATGCAAATATACACAAAAAGAGCAATTACTTATTTCGTTCAATTGTATAATGGACTAATGCAATCATTTTTTGCTTAATTTCTGAATCAGCAAAAATATCTAATTCTTTAATGGCTTTTTGCACATACTCTCTCATCATTTCCTGTGAGTAACCAATCCCATTGTAACCCTTGACAAAACGAATAACTTCATTTATTTTTTCTTTATTGTTGTTATGGTTACGGATAATATTGACAATTCTATGTCTTTCTGTGCGCCCTGCTTGATTGAGCGCATGAATGAGCGGAAGAGTCATTTTTCGTTCCTTGATATCCAAGCCCAAGGGTTTGCCGATGTCATCTGTACCATAGTCTAATAAATCATCTTTAATTTGAAAAGCCATACCTACATATTCGCCAAATTGGCGCATTCTTTCTATAATCTCTTTATCTTCGGTGGTACTAGCCGCCCCACAAGCACAACAAGCTGCAATTAAAGAAGCAGTTTTTTGGCGAATAATTTCAAAATAAATAGGTTCATCTATGTTAAGCTTTCTTGCTTTTTGCATTTGTAATAATTCGCCTTCGCTCATTTCCCGTACAGCTTGCGAAACAATTTTTAACAAATTAAAATCATCATACTCTAAAGACATCAATAAACCTCTCGAAAGCAAAAAATCCCCTACCAATACTGCAGCCTTATTTTTCCACAAGGCATTGATGCTAAAAAAACCTCGCCTTTCATCCGCGTTATCTACTACATCATCATGAATTAAAGTAGCCGTATGAAGTAGCTCCACTAAAGCAGCCCCGCGATAAGTAGCAGGTGTAATTCCACCACATAACTTAGCAGAAAGCAGCACAAAAAGTGGGCGTATTTGCTTTCCCTTTCGCCTGATGATGCTCTGCGTAATTAAATCTAACAACAATACTTTGCTCCGCATAGCTTCGCGAAAGTACTTCTCAAAAGCTTTGAGCTCTTCCTGTATAGGGGCTTGAATTTCTTGAATAGTAAGCATGATATCGCTCCAAAAATACAACTTATTACCTTTGTTCTACTAAAACAAAAATCTTCTCACGTTGGTTGTTTGACGTTTAACAAATTAAGACAACTCAATTCTAATTCCGAAACTTAAAAACAAAAAATAAAACAAATTTTTTACCTGTTTTTACAAACAGTACCTATCTTTGCAATACAACAAAATCTTTCAAATTCAAGTCAGTTCTTATATGGAGTTTAACCTAAAATTACTTAAACAAATATGCGAAATTCCTGGCGCGCCAGGAAGAGAGGATAAAATCCGAGACTTTATTCATGAACAAATAAAATCTTTAATCAAAGCTAAAAAAATAGATAAAAATGACGTGTATGTAGATAACATTGGAAATCTACATGTTATAAAACGAGGTAAAGCTAAAAACCCTAAAAAACTCATGTCCGCTGCCCATTTAGATGAAATTGCTTTCATTGTAAGACACATAGATGAACAAGGTTTTATCCGTTTTACACCTTTGGGCGGTTTTGACCCTAAAACACTTACAGCACAAAGAGTCATCGTGCATGGAAAAAAGGATATTATAGGCTTGATGGGCACAAAACCTATTCATATTATGGAACCCGCAGAGCGTGAAAAAGCCGTAAAAATAACAGACTTCGTAATAGATGTAGGATTGCCCAAAGAAGAAGTAGAAAAAATTGTTTCAATAGGCGATGTAGTTACAAGAGAAAGAGACTTAGTCGAAGTGGGTAACTATGTTTCTACTAAGTCTTTGGATAATCGTGTAGCAGTCTACATTTTGTTAGAAACGCTACGTTATTTAGACACCCATGAGTATGATTTTTATGCCGTATTTACTGTGCAAGAGGAAGTTGGTCTGCGAGGTTCACAGGTAGCTACTCACCTAATCAATCCCGATTTTGCTATCAACATAGATACCACGATTGCTTACGATACGCCTGGAGCTGCTGAACACGAAAAATGCACGCAATTGGGCAAGGGAGTAGCTATCAAAATTATGGACAGCTCTGTGATATGCGATGCACGCATGGTAGAGTTTATGAAAAAAACCGCTGAAAAACACAATATTCCATGGCAGCCTGAAATTCTTGTTGCAGGAGGGACAGACACAGCATCTATGCAAAGATTCGGAAAACACGGAGCAATTGTAGGGGCTATTTCTGTACCTACGCGATACATTCATTCAACCATAGAAACTGTAAGTAAAACAGATGTGTTACATAGCATACAGCTTTTGAAGTACTGCATCGAAGAAATACATACTTACAAATTCTAATATGCCTCATCCCGCTTTATCTAACCCTGATTTTTTGAAAGGTATTCAAGAGTTCAACAACAAAGACTTTTTTGATGCACACGATACTTTTGAAGCCATTTGGCACGACGTTCGTGGCAAAGAAAAAAGGTGCTATCAAGCCATTATTCAATTAGCTATTGGATACTATCATTTGTGTTTTTTGAATTTCAAAGGCGCTCAAAGCATGCTAACCAAAGCTGTGGAAAAACTAGCAGACTATCAGCCACACGCGTTAGGATTAGACACAAAGCATCTTTTGGAAAAAACGGAGTATGTGCTTTCTCGGATAGAAGAATTGGCAGAAGGCAAAATTTTACTCAAAGACATGCCCCCTGACTTTATTCCTAAAATCATAATAGCACAAAACTCCGATTAAGTTTTAGGCTGCATCAATGCCTTTGTTTATCTTCTGATAGTATTTTTGCTTGATTTTTATAGAATTCTTTTTTTTGGGCGTGCCCTTGCCCACACTTCGCTTGCGCTTGTGTGGGCAAGGTCGGCGTGCTTCGGGCTACGCTTTCGCTTCGGTGCTTCGCTTCGCTACGCACTGGGCTAACGCCCACCCTCCGCATGCCTCACGCAGAATAATCTACCTCCTCCACGTACAAACTATCCTTCACACACACCACTACCAACAAATGTAAATACCGCTTGCCCCACAACCGCTCATCCCCACGATAATAATTCAACAACTGCGCCCTCCCTTCCGCTTTCACCTTCTCTAACTCCCCCTCCTGCTCCTTCCTCAAATACTTCAACTCTATCACATACTCATGGGGTTCATCCTCCATACGCTTACGCAAAAACATTAAATCTACATACCCAACACCTCTCACCTCCTCCTCACTCCGAACATCAAATATACTCGAATGCGAAATATACGCTAAAAATACCAACTTCACATACTTCTCATCAAACCGCTGATAATCCCGATTAGAAAGCCCCTTCAACAACCGCTCTACCAAACTCAAAAAACCTCCATAAGCCCCATACAACGCCATATCAATAATACTCTCCTGAACCTTGTCTAAATCATCTCTAAGCACCGCCCGCTCCTGCAACACCTCCGCATAATACTGCCAATACAAAACCTGTATAACCTTATTCGGTATCCTGAACCGTACCGTGTCCCCAAACAAACTCTTTTCAATCGTCAAATTCCCCAAATACGCCAAAAAATTGACAAAATCCGCAGTCGTAAAACCTTTTTCAAAATTGTATATTGTAACTAACTCTGCATCCACGTAGCCATTTTGCAGCACTTCTTCTAACACTTCTTGGTTCTTACTCACATTGACCACTTGAAACATTTGTTTGAGTTTGCCATAGTCAGGGGCAATGTTGGGGTCTAACAACCTGTCAGGAGCTTCGTGAGTACGGGCAAATTCTTTGAGATAGTATAAAACCATATCCGAGTTGTACAGTGTTTGTGTAGATTTTTTATTGAATCGGTATCCATTGTACCATTCTTTCATTTCTTGCAGGGCTTTTTCTTGTAAAGCTTTATCTTGTGTAGTCAATTCTACTAATTGTTGTACTTCTTCTTCGGTAAAGCCGAGCATAGTTTCAAATTCAAGGTTGTGGGTAAGGTTAGTCAGGATGTTAAAACCGCTGGTCAGGGCGTCCAAAGTCAAGGGGGAAACCCCTGTGATAAACAGTCTATCTACAATTCCTTGTTGCGTAGCACTTTTGATAACTTCGTAAAACTTGCGGATATACCCTTGTTTAGACACACTTTCTACAAATTCATTCAAACTGCGGTACAAAATATCATTCGTAAAATGGTCGTATTCATCAAAAAGCAAGTAAAGCGGTTTATCTTTGGGATAATTTTTAAAAAATAAATAGAGCATTTTCTCTGCATCTCTGCTTTGAATAATTTCTGAAAGTGTGGCTGTGTCAAAAACGGTATATTTAAGATTGAACTCCTGTAAACTTCCTTGTATAGAAACGCTAAAACCTCTTTTAGCTTTTTCTTTGGTACTGCTATCTATACCGCTGAAATCAAATCGGAGAATTCGGTAAGTGTTATGCAGTGGTGTGGGGTTCTTACCAATGTAGTACTTGCCAAAAAGTAGTTCAAATTTGTGTGCTTGATTGGTATCGTAGTAGTATTCCAAAATAGATAGCCACAAGCTTTTACCGAACTTGCGCGGGCGTAAAAAACATACTAACCTTTCTTCCTCTAATCGTGGAATAAAAGAGGTTTTATCTACAAAAACGTAGTTTTCTTTGGAAAGTATCTCAAAATTGCTGATGCCGTAAGGAAATTTTATTTTATTCATATCTCAAAACTATAACAAAAAAGACAAGTTTTTGAATATACCTGACTTTGATAGTTCGTTTAGCAAAGTCTTTATTTTATGTTTAGGACTTTATTTTTTTCTATTTTTGTCCCTCAAAACTCAATACGTATGGGAAAACGTCAAGAACGTATAAAAGGTAAAATGCTTCCTAAAAACTTTTCAAAAATAGAAGGCAGAGAGGTCAATGTTATTCAACGAGATGGTATTACTGTGCATGGATATGTTATATTTGCCAACAATGAAAAACTTATTTTAGAAGATTTACGTTACCATAAGCACGAAGTGCCTATCAGCAATATTGCTGAAGTGGTTGTAGATACAGCTGTAGAGAACTAGCATGCTGCGATATCTGCATATTAAAAACTACGCTTTAATAGATGAACTGTACTTAGAGTTTGAACCTGAGCTTAACATCATTTCAGGCGAAACAGGAGCAGGTAAGTCCATTTTGATGGGCGCGTTAGGCTTAGTTTTAGCCAATCGCGCAGACGTCGCTGTTATCCGCCAAGGTGCAGAAAAGTGTTTTGTTGAAGCAAACTTTAAGCTAGATGAAAACTCTATCGTGCACAACTTAATGGAAGAATATCAATTAGATAGAAGTGATGAAATTACTATTCGTAGAGAAATTACAAACACAGGAAAGTCTCGGGCGTTTATAAATGATACACCTGTTAATCTTCAAGTACTAAAACATATTACACATTATTTAGTAGATTTTAATGGGCAAGACCAAGATCAAGAGCTCATGCATCCTGCAGAGCAGCTTCGTATGCTAGATGTGTATGGCGACTCGCTTTCCGAAAGAGAAAAGTTCAAATCTTTGTATGATACTATCACACAACTAGAACAGCAAATTGAACAAAAAAAGCAAGAAGCTATACAAAATAAGCAAAACCTAGATTTTTACCTCTTTCAGTATGAAGAATTAGAAAATGCCCACATTCAACCTGATGAATTACCCGAATTAGAAGCCGAACTCCAAACTCTAGAAAATGCCAGTAAAATTGCCGAAGCTATTCATTATACACAACAAGTTTTGTACGAAGGTGAAAATAACATTCATGGCTTGCTTAAAGTTTGTCAGCAAAAAATAGATAAAGTAAGCACATTTTACAAACGATTAGAAAAAATATCCGAAGAAATTAATCATCTTCGTTATAGCATTGAAGACATTGTCAGCCAACTTACAGAACTTTCAGACCAGCTCAACACGGACCCAAAACGAGAAGATTTTATCCACAAGCGCATAGATACATACTACCACCTGATGCGCAAGCATAACGCAAACACGGTTGAAGATTTAATAGCCAAAAAAAACATTCTAAAAGAAAAAATCAATCATATTGAAACTATTGATGAAGATATTTCTGCTTTGATAAAAGAAAAAGAAAATTTGTGCAAAGAAGCAAGTGCATTAGCGTTGAAACTGTATCAAAAGCGAAGAAAAGCTGCCGAAGCCATCTCCAAAGCAATTGAAGAGAATTTGAAACAAGTAGGAATTAGCTCACCCAAGTTAGTAGTACAAAGTTACATCAATGAACAACCTGATGGCTGGATTGTCATTGACGGCAAGCATTATAAGCCACACCCTTATGGAATTGATAGTGTCATTTTTTTACTTTCTACAAACATTGGTATACAGCCAGGACCTATTCACAAAATTGCATCAGGAGGAGAAATTGCAAGAGTGATGCTTGCGCTCAAAGCAAGCTTAGCGGATAAAATGCAGCTGCCTACTCTAATATTTGATGAGATTGATTCAGGTGTAAGTGGCGAAGTAGCCCTTAAAGTAGGAAAACTATTAGAAAGAATTGCTCAACACCATCAAATTATATCTATTACTCATTTAGCACAGGTAGCTAGCAGAGGAAAAACGCATTTCTTTGTCTATAAAGAAAATGAAAACCAGCAACCTGTTACAAGAGTAAAAAAACTTACCCCTGATGAACGTATTTCTGAAATTGCCAAACTGATTGCAGGTAGCAAGGTAACTGAATCCGCTAAACAAAATGCAATAGAACTACTGAATAGCTAACTCTTGGCAGATTAAAAATAAAAATTCTTGGCGAACTTCTGCTTGCTCGCCAAGAGAACCTAAGTTATTCCTTACGCTAGTTAGTTAGTATCTTACGCCTTTTTCTTCTACTATATTAGTAAGAATGAACTCTACTCTACGATTTTTATAGTTTGCGCTAGGAGTGTTTGAGGTATCTATCGGCTGTGTATCCCCTAAACCATAACTGTTAATACGGCTGCTCTCTATCCCTTTTTGAACAAGTACATCTTTCAAAACCTGAGCACGTTTTTGAGAAATTTCCATGATTTGGCTGCTAGGATAGTTCGGATTTTTCTCTAAATGTACTTTAATTTCAATTGTACTATTATTAGATAATTTCATGCGCGATGCTAAGGAGTCAAGAGTTTTATCTATGGCTTCTGTAAGTGGGCGTACAATAGTTAGAGTTCGTTTTAATGTGCCATTGTCATAGCCGAAGTCCACTCTTCTATTAGCGTCCCTTCCCGCTTGAGTTTTGTTAGATTTAATAGGTTTAGTGAAACCGAAGCTAATAGGAGTCATACGATTCTCAGCAATACCTTTTTCTTTCAAGTAGTTAATAATCGTATTCGCTCTTCGCATACCTAAATCCATGTTGTATTCATAAGTACCTATAGTATCACAATGACCATATACTAATAGTTTAAGGTTAGGATATTTATTCAGAATTCGCACGATACTATCTAGTTTAACTTGTAGTCCTCTGACTACTATAGTTTTGTCAAAATAGAAATTGAAATATACACGTTGAATATATTCCAAATCTTGTTTGTTGATTAGTGGGATAGACACATCAAAGCTGTTTGTATTGTCTTTGAACATTTCAGGATATTTACTGGTTAAAATGTTCTTTACTTTGTCTGTTTCTGCACGTAAGTTAGTAGTAACGGTATCAGCCAAATTTTGTCCTTGTTGTAACCGTTTCAATGCTATATTTGCAACTACATCATCATTGATTTTCATACGTATATCAAAAGACATTTCCTTTTTCATGAACACATCTTGTCCTTCTGGCATTGTTATGTTCATCTTTTTACTCTGATACCCCTCTGAGTGGTATCTAACCTGATAGTTACCAGGAGGTATATCTAAAATTTCATATCTTCCTTCTTTATCTGTGATAGCTGTAAAAGGAGTTCCTTCTATCTTAACTGCAGAGTTAGCGATAGGATAGCCTGTATCTTCGTCTACTACTATTCCGCGCAAAGTACCAAACTGTTCATAAACTTTAGCAGTAGCCAGTATCTCTTCTTTTTTTTGTTTAAGTCGTTTAGGTTGAAAATAATAATTATCTTTCTCTCCCACACCATGGCTTCTAGAAGAAGTAAAATAACCTGATGTATCCCCCATTGCAGTAAATATATAAATATCATCTCCTACGGAATTCAGAGGAAATCCAACATTTTGTACTTCACCAAAAGTCATTGTGGAAGGATCAAAGTTTACTTTGAATATATCAAATCCGCCTATAGAACGCTTGCCTCTAGCGCTAAAATAGAGGTATTTACCGTCATGGGTTACGTATGGCGCATCTTCATCATATTCAGTATTGAGCTTTTCACAATTTATTGGTTCTCCCCATTTTCCATTTTCTTTTTTTATATACCATAAATCCAAACCTCCTTTTGTTCCTTTTCGATCAGAGGAAAAGAAAATAACATTATTGTCAGGAGTAACACACAAGCTTGGCTCTCGGTACTTAGTATTAATTTCTTTGAGAGGTTTAGGGTCTGTCCAAGATACTTTACCATTAGGTTCTATTATTAAGTCTGCTTCATATAAGTTCCCTTGGTTACCATCTTCTCTATCATCATAAAAATATATCTTTTTACCGTCATGAGAGATACTCACTACTGCTTCGTTGTGCTTGCGATTGATCTTAGGGAGTTCTACCTTGTGCGATTCTTCATTCCACTCATAGGGAAGATTTGTATTTTTTCGCTCTGCTATGTGAATATCTTCTGAGAACTCACTTTCCTCCCCTCTCCTTTTACCTAAGTTTCCTTCTCTCCGAGATGTAAAAATTAAAGCAATTCCTCCAGGAACGACAATAGGTACATAATCTGCGCTAGGCGAATTGACTTTATCGCCCAAGTTAAAAATATCATATTTATTCGTATCAGATCTTGCTTTCAGCTCTTTGGCTACCTCACACTGAGCTTTGCCTAATTCAGCTTCTTGACTAACATGAGGATATAACGTATGTTTTTCTTTTAAAATCTGCTCGTAAGCTTCAGCAGCTTTATCAAACTTATGTGCATGCTGATAAGCCTTGCCAAGGTATAAGTAAAAGTGTTTATCCAAAGAAGTAGGCTTTTCTTTACCTAGTAAGGATTGGGCTTTTTCTATATAAATGTACGCAGAGTCCTTGTAAGTACAATGAGGGTTTTCCAACATGTATCTACCATACCAATAGTTCGCTTTTGCAGAGTTGGGATTATCTTTGACAATTTTACTAAATAACTTTTGAGCCTCTTCTTCGTTACCTTTGAAGTGATAGTGCTCTGCTTTACGGATAGCGCGCTTGATGGATTGAGACTCAGCACTGCTTACTATACAACATACAGCAGCGCAGATTAAAGAAGCCAGTCTCATATTTGAAAACATAAGCAACTGCAAATCTAATAGAATAAATTTAGATATTCAAAAATTTTAAGTTCATTTATTAGACTTTTACGCATTTTCTTACCATAAAAAATGATAACCCATAGGTTAATGTTTCAATACAAAATCCTTTCTTAACCTATACTCAAGCCAAAAAGTACCAAAAGGCAGCAAAGATGCTACAAAAGCAATTACTATTTTAGAAAATTTCCATTTATACCGTACACTAACCAACAGCAGCAATCCACAAAACAACATAAATAAAATTCCATGTACCCAGCCCGCAAACAAAATAAACGTCATTTTGTGAAAAATGTATTTCAAGGGCATGCCAATACTTATCAAAACCAAGTATGAAATACCCTCTAATACAGCTACCCACCGAAATATATCTATCAAACTCCGAAAGTTCATAGCACAAAAATAGAAATTGTATACTTTTGTATGCATGAAGTTATCTAAAAGCATTACAGTCAAAGAACTAGCGGCTTTACTAAAAACCCACTATATAGGTAACCCTGACCAAGAAATTTTAGGTTTTAATGAAATTCACAAAGTAGAACCAGGCGATGTAACTTTTGTAGATGTAGAAAAATACTATTCCAGAGCCCTGAACAGTGCAGCTACTACAATCATTATCAACAAGGCTGTGGAATGTCCCGAAGGTAAAAGTTTGATTTTATCGGATGACCCTTTTAGAGACTACAATTTTTGCACAGAATACTTTCAACCTCGTTTGCCAATGGCAAAACAAGGAATGTCTTTTAAGCAAGGACAAAATGTCCGCTTATCCACGAATGTAGTAATAGGGGAAGGAACTTATATTGGTGATAACACAGAAATTGGCGCAAATGTAGTAATAGGTAATCATGTTAAAATTGGTGCAAATTGCGTTATTTATCCTAACGTAGTTATTTACGATTATACAGAAATAGGAAACTTTGTAACTATCAACGCAGGTACGGTAATAGGGGGAGAAGCTTTCTACTTCAAGCGCAGACCCGACCGTTTCGACAAAATGTTAAGTAAAGGAAATGTAGTCATTGAGGACTATGTAGAAATTGGTTGTAATTGTACCATTGACCGCGGCGTAAGTGGAACTACACGCATCGGGGCGCATACTATAATGGATAATCTCATTCAAATAGGGCATGATACTGTTATCGGCAAACGATGCTTAATCGCTGCGCAAGTAGGTATTGCAGGCGTAGTAGAAATTGAAGATGACGTGATTATTTGGGGACAAGTAGGCATTAACAAGGATCTAAAAATTGGTAAAAAAGCCGTTTTGCTTGGTAAAACAGGAGTAATGAGCAGTCTAGAAGGTAATAAAACCTACTTAGGGATGATAGCCCAAGATGCCAAGCAAACGCTACGAGAAGTAGCAGCCGCAAAAAAACTGCCTGAAATGGTTTTAGAATGGGAAAGACAAAAGAAAAATAAATAACTTAATCATTTGCCAAAAATTTCCATGCAGGTTTAGATAACATATTTTTGCACTATGCACATAGACATTTTAGCTTTTGCCGCCCACCCCGATGATGCTGAATTGGGCTGTGCAGGAATTTTATACAAAGCTAAACAGCAAGGTTATACCACAGGTATATGCGACTTAACGCAAGGTGAGTTAGGCACAAGAGGTACCCCAGAAATACGGCAAAAAGAAGCCGAAAAAGCTAAAGAAATTCTTCAATTAGACCTACGGATTAACGCTAAGTTCAGAGATGGCTTTTTTAATTTAGATGAGTATCATATCCGCAAAATAATTGAGATTATTCGCACTTATACTCCTACTCTTCTTCTTGTCAATGCTCCAGAAGATAGACACCCAGATCACGGTAAAGCTTGCCGTTTAGTCAAGGAAGCTGCTTTTTTAAGTGGGTTGCAGCGCATAGAAACCGTAGTTGAAGGTACTGTACAAAAAGCCCACCGCCCTGAAAAAATTTACTCCTACATTCAGGACAAATACCTTGAACCGGATATAGTGGTAGACATTACTGATGTTTGGGCTATTAAGCAAAAAGCCATTTTAGCTTATCAATCTCAATTTTACAATCCCAACTCTAATGAACCTCAAACTTACATTTCTACTCCTCATTTTTTACAGGCAGTAGTAGCCCGGGCGCAGGAAATGGGACATAAAATTTACGCTGATTATGGCGAGGGACTAATTGCACATCAAAAAACAGGTATTACAAAAATACAATCGTTGTTTTTATATTAAGTTTTTTTATTTTTTGGGCGTGCCCTTGTGGGCGTTTCGCTTGCGCTCATGCCCACAAGGTCGGCGTGCTTCGGGCTACGCTGACGCTTCGGTGCTACGCTACGCTGCGCACCGTGCTGACGCACGCCCTTCGCATGCCTCACGCAAAGGATCTCTGAAACCATCGTTTCTTTGTTTCATATACCAAGTTTTAGCTTGTAAGTGATTGTGCTTCAAGCTTAAACAAGGTAAAGACATAACTGTACAGGTCAACTGCGTGAGGGGCATGGAGCATGCCGTTAGGCAGTACGAAGCGCAGCGAAGTACCGAAGCGAAGCGCAGTGCGGAATGCCCCGACCCTTGCGCAGCAAGGGGCACGCCCAAAAAAATAAAACAACTTTTCAAAATTTATTTAATCTACTTTTTGCGTACTTAATTCAATTATTCTTTAATTTTGAAGCCAATATCGTATGGGATTGTTCAATTTTTTTACAAGCGACATAGCCATAGACTTAGGTACTGCTAACACGTTGATTATCCACAAAGACGAAGTAGTAGTAGATGAACCCTCTATCGTTGCATTTGATAAAATTCAAAATAAGGTCATTGCCATAGGCAGAGAAGCTCAACAAATGTATGAAAAAACCCCTGATAACATCCGCACTGTAAGACCACTTAAAGATGGAGTAATCGCCGACTTTACTGCTGCCGAACACATGATTCGCGGCATGATCAAGATGATATACAAAAACAAAAAGCCCCTTTTTACTCCAAATTACAGAATGGTAATTTGCATCCCCAGTGGAATTACCGAAGTAGAAAAAAGAGCTGTAAAAGACTCCGCAGAACACGCAGGCGCAAAAGAAGTTTATCTTATCCACGAACCTATGGCGGCAGCTATCGGTATTGGTATTGATGTGGAAAAACCCCAAGGCAACATGATTGTAGACATTGGGGGAGGTACTACTGAAATTGCCGTTATTGCCCTATCAGGAATAGTAACAGACCAATCTATAAGAATTGCAGGCGATGACCTTAATGCAGATATACAAGAGTACATGCGCCGCTCACACAACTTACTTATCGGCGAAAGAACCGCAGAATATATTAAAATACAGGTAGGTTCAGCCGTTGACGAATTAGATAATCCCCCACCTGATATAGAAGTCGTAGGTAGAGATTTACAAATGGGCATCCCTAAATCGGTTAAAATTTCCTACAAAGAAATTGCCCATGCTATACATGATACAGTTTGCAAAATTGAAGATGCAGTCATGCGCGCATTAGAATCTACTCCCCCCGAACTATGCAGCGATATTTATGAACGCGGTATCTACCTCACAGGTGGTGGAGCATTACTTAGAGGATTAGACAAACGGATTAGTAATAAAACTAAGCTCAAAGTGCATGTAGCTGATGACCCGCTCAAAGCTGTTGTACGAGGTACAGGTATCGCCATTAAAAACCTTAATCATTTCAAGTTCTTAATGACATAAGAACTATTTGAGTACAATAAGCTATGGCTTAGCGTATTCTCCTATTTTTCAAAGTTTTCAACTAACAGGGATAAACCTTCCTTAAAAGGCACTTTGACTTGATAGCCCAACTCTTTTTGCGCTTTTTGAATGTCAGCTAAAGAGTGCATTATATCGCCCGAACGTCTTTCGGCGTGAATGGGTTTTATGTTTTTGCCCATTATCTCATTTAAGGTACTAACCAGCTCCAACAAAGTGAAGTTAGTACCACAAGCAATGTTATAGACCTTTCCTGCAACGTTTTCTTTGGTACAAGCTAGCAAGTTAGCTTCTACATTATTATCTACATAAGTAAAATCTCTACTTTGAGTACCATCACCGTAAATAATAGGCGATTGGTCATTGAGCATAAGTTTGAGAAATTTAGGAATTACAGCAGAGTATTGAGAATTCGGATTTTGCCGCGGTCCAAATACATTAAAATACCGCAAGCATACTGTTTCTAATCCATATATTTGATAAAAAACTTTGCAATAATACTCTCCTGCTAGCTTGCTAACCGCATAAGGCGACTTAGGATTAGGAATAAGGTCTTCATGTTTAGGTGAAACAGGGCTATCTCCATAAACTGATGAAGAGGAAGCATAAACAAAACGTTTTACTCCTGCTTCTACTGCGGCATGAAGTAAGTTGAGAGTACCATTGATGTTGACTTCGTTCGTAGTAATAGGGTCATAAATGGAACGAGGTACAGAAGGCAAAGCCGCTTGATGCAGCACAAAATCCACTCCTTTCATTACTTTGATAGCCGTATGATAGCTGCGAATATCGCCCTCAATTAGCTCTATATCTTTTTGAAAAGGAATTAAATTCTCCCTCCTGCCCGTAGAAAAATTATCTAATACGCGTACCTCTTGGTTGTTTTTTAACAGTGCCTTGACAAGGTTAGAGCCAATAAAACCTGCACCACCTGTTACTAAATACTTTGCCATAAGGAGAGCAAAAATACAGATTATCTTCGGTAGGCATAATTATCCGCAGTACAAAAAACAAGTTTGCTATGATTGAAAACAAAACAAGTTAAGTTTCATGAGAATGTTCATCTTGGTTGTAAGCTTCAATAATTTTTTTGACTAGTGGATGACGTACCACATCCCTTCCATCTAACTCTACAAATGCAATTCCTTTGATATTTTTGAGAATTTTAATCGCATGTTTTAGTCCTGAAAGAGTTTTTTTAGGTAGGTCTATTTGAGTTAAATCGCCTGTGGCGATAATTTTAGAGTCCATGCCCAAGCGAGTAAGAAACATTTTCATTTGTGCAGCTGTGGCATTTTGGGCTTCGTCTAATATAATAAAGGCATTGTTAAGCGTGCGCCCACGCATGTAAGCCAAAGGAACTATTTCTATAATCTTATTTTCCAAATATGATTTGAGTTTTTCTGCGTGTATCATGTCATCTAAGGCATCGTATAAAGGGCGTAGGTAAGGATCTACTTTTTCTTTCATATCGCCAGGTAAAAAACCTAAGCTTTCACCTGCTTCTACGGCGGGGCGTACTAATACAATTCGTTTTACCTGCTTGTTTTTTAAGGCACTCACTGCTATGGCTACAGCAGTGTAAGTTTTACCTGTACCTGCGGGACCTATTGCAAATACAATATCATTTTGGGCGCAAGCTTCTACCATTCGTTTTTGGTTTATAGTTTTGGCCAAAATAGGTTGTCCATTTGCCCCAAATAAAATAGGTTTAGCTTCTTTCTGATTGAAAATTACTGCTTTTTGCTTATTGAGCAGATCTTTGAGCTGTTCCTCACTGATATGCCCTTGCTTTTGGATAACATGCTTCATTTGCTCAATGATTGACTCAGCAAGCATGATATCCTCATCTGTACCTATGAATTTAATTTCTAATCCTCGGGCTATTACCTTAGTAGTAGGATAAGCATTTTTGAGCAGTTCTAATAGCTCATTACGTAATCCCGTAAATAAAATAGGATTTTGTACTTCAAACACTTTTTCTGCCAAGGCTCTACGATTCAGTTAAACGATACGCAAATTTACAAAATAAAAAGCAAATTTGATGGGCTTTGTGTTAAATGTATTTGGTTTTATATAAAAATTAAGATTTAATTTTTTGGGTATGCCCTTGCCTATACTTCACTGCGCTGGTATGGGCAAGGGCGGCGTGCTGCGGGCTACGTGCGGAATGCCCCGACCCTTGCGTCAGCAAGGGGCACGCCCCAAAAAATAAAAATCTATATAAACAAGTCCATTATATAACCATAAAGCTGCCTATTTTTGTATTGAAAAAAAACTGCGGCAAAATAGGTAAGTCCTTCACTTAATTAAAAAACAATCCACAGAACAAACACATACACAAGCAGCTTAGCTCCCAATTGTACAAGCTAAAAAGATTGATATGTCTTACACTTTTTTCTCTACTATTGCTTGTGGTTGTACTAGCCGCTTAGGCAAAAATACTGTAAATTTTGTCCTTCCAGGTTCGCTTTCTACAGTTATTCTACCTTGGTGTTTCTCAACAATTTTTTTGCAAATATCCAATCCTAATCCTGTTCCTTCACCTTTGGGCTTGGTAGTAAAAAAAGGTTTGAATATGTGGGGAAGTATATCTGGAGGAATACCTTTTCCACTGTCTATTATACTTACTGCTACTTCATTATCGGTATGTTCATAAATTTCAATTGTAAGTACGCCTACGCCACCCATAGCATAAATGGCGTTTTGAATAAGGTTAGTCCATACTTGATTTAATTCATCTTCATAAGTTAAAATTTCAGGTAAGTTTTCTTGTATATTTTGGACAACCTGAATACCGTGTTTAAGTTGATTTTGATATATGGTCAAAATAGTATCTATGGACTTTGCAAGATTAGTAGGAATCATTTCGTCTTTGTGGTGCTGTTGGCGAGAGTAGTTTTTAAGGGCATTATTTATTTTTTGGCATTTTTCAGAAGCTAATTTGATATTGTCCAAAGCTGCACGTATTCTACCGCAGCTGTGTAAAAGTGGAAGAACTTTATTTAGGTCTATGGATTGCATTAAGGGAATGTACTCTTCAATATTCTTGTAAAGTCCGCAAAGAATTAAAGTTTCTGCTATTTGTTCAGAATTGGGAAATTCATGCTGCTCTAGTAGTTTTAGAAGACGAAGCTTAATTTGTCTTTTTTCACGCGTAGTCAGCACAGGCTGTGGTTTTAAGGTTTCACTGATGGCATAAAAAATAGCCCAACGAGTTGTTTCATCAAGGGTTTTTAAGTACAATGGAGCTTGAGTTAGAGTTTTAGGTAAAATTTCATCTATACTTTCTGCGGAGGATTTTATGGCACTTACAGGTGTATTCAATTCGTGCGCTATACCTGCTACTAATAGCCCCAAAGAAGCCATTTTTTCAGAATTGACTAATTGAGATTGAGTAGATTGAAGTTCTTCAAGTGCTTTTTGGAGCTCTAAGGTTCGCTCTTGTACTAATTTTTCAAGATTTTCATTAAGTTCTTTGAGTTTCTGCTCTTGTTGGCGTAAAATTTCTTCATTTTGCTTTTGTTTAGTAATATCCAAAAAAGTAGCAATCAAATGTGGGGGATCAGTTTGTGTAGTTTTACCCTGATAGAGAATATGTTTCTTTAATTGAGGTGCATACAGTTCCATACGTGTTTCTGTACATTCTTCAATAGCTCTGGCAAGAGTATTTTGCTGACTTTGTTCAAAAACTTGGAGAATGTCCTGCCATTTTTGGGTATCAGGGGGTAATTGTAGCAAAGTAAAAAGATGAGGAGAAAAAGTAACCTCATTTGTACGAGTATTGATGGCAATACTAGCCATGTTAGCAGTTTCTTGTGCTTGATTTAATATCGTTTGGTTTTCTATCAATTCTTGTTGAGTAACTTCTAAATCTCGGATATGCTGTTGAAGATTTTTATGTAGAGGTCTGAATATCGTTAGTCCAATAAGCAAATTAGCCGCAGAGAAAGTAATTACACCAACAAGTATAATAAGAAGGTTTTGACGCATTTTTTGCTCTTCTACTTGTTGGTAGTGTATTAAAATTTCATTCATGACTTGTCTGTAATCTTGTTCTCTCTCAATCAATTGTAAGGTAAAAGCTTGGTAGGCACTAATTTCTTTTATATGCTTGGCACTAAACAATAAGTTTTCAATAGCAGAGCTAATAAAACCCACAGGAATTTCGGCTTTTTCGTACAGTTTAGCCACTTTTGGGTCAGCGTGTTGCTGTAGATTTTTTTGGGTTTCTATCCATTCTTGAAAGGTCTTTTTGAGCTCTTGGGTAGGCGGTTCTTTGTCTACAGGCTGTACGTGATAAACAGCTAGCTTAATCATCTCTGAAAGGCGCATATTTTGTTCTATAACAGACAAGCTTTTTTTGCTTTCAGAAAGCTGCTCTTTTGGCTTTATAGACGCAATGTAAGCATAAGTAAGCACCAGTACTTCTACTAATACTAGCGCTGCTATATATGTGTTCTGTATTTGCTTAGAGTTTTTTACCATTTTAGTACAATAATACAAAAACATTCTTATAGCAGGTTGACTTAGTTTATTTTACCTTGTCCCCAACGGTATGTGTCTTGGGACAAGCCCACTAAATCGATAACTCTATCTACTACGGTATGCGCTATTTGGACAATAGTTTGAGGTTTTGAATAAAAAGAAGGGCAGGCAGGGCATATAATTCCACCTGCGAGGGTAATTGTTTCCATATTTCGGATATGAATCAAATTCAAAGGCATGTCCCGAGTAACTAAAATTAACTTTCTGCGTTCTTTAAGCATAACATCAGCTGCGCGAGTAATCAAATCATCTGATGTGCCGCTGGCTATTCGCCCCATTGTACCCATAGAGCAGGGGATAATAACCATGCTGGTATATTTTGACGACCCTGATGCAAAAGGCGCAGAGAAATCTTTTTTATCATATATTTTGAAAGGATATTTTTCGTAGTCTTGGTTATTTAGTTCGTATTCCCAAACAGTTTTAGCGTTATCCGAAAACACTATTGCCACATCTTCAATTTGCTCATGCAGTTTGGTCAGTTTGTTAAGTAGCTCTTGTGCATATATGGCGCCGCTTGCTCCTGTAATAGCTACAACAATTTTATGTAACATGCTTCAAAGTAAATACAAAATAATCCACAAAAGTTCTACCGAAAAATAATAAATTGATTATGTTTGAGTTACAGAATAATTGCAAGAGTATATTTGCAAATTTTGTAAAGACATTATATCTTTGCAATGTAAAAGGAGAGTTGCCTGAGTGGTTAAAGGAGCAGTTTGCTAAACTGCCGTCGGGAAACCGACGCAGCGGTTCGAATCCGCTACTCTCCGCTTACAAGCCCTCTAATAAATAAGAGGGCTTTTATCGTTTTTTATCAGTTGTAATGCTTGCAAAAAAACTTAACTGCTACGGCAAACACAGGACTTTACCATTTGCTTTTTTATTTTTTTGGGCGTGCCCTTGCCCATACTTCGCTGCGCTGGTATGGGCAAGGTCGGCGTGCTTCGGGCTACGCTAACGCTTCGGTGCTACGCTGCGCTCCGCACTGGGCTAACGCCCACCCTCCGCATGCCTCACGCAAAGGATCTCTGAAAAATCCATTTCTCTGCATCTTATGCAAAGTTTTAGCTTGTAAGTAGCTGTACTTCAAGTTCAAACAAGGTAAAGACATAACTGCACAGGTCATCTGCGTGAGGGGCATGGAGCATGCCGTTAGGCAGTGCGAAGCGTTAGCGGAGCACCGAAGCGAAGCGTAGTGCGGAATGCCCCGACCCTTGCGTCAGCAAGGGGCACGCCCAAAAAATCATCTTTACATAAAGCTTAAAAATCTGCATCCAAAGTAAAATCTTGCTCTTTTCTATCCGCCATGACGCCAGCCTTCTGATAATCTCCTACACGTTTCTCAAAGAAGTTAGTTTTACCTTGTAGAGAGATAAGTTCCATCCAATCAAAAGGATTAGCAGAATTGTAGTACTTTCTATATCCCAAAGCAACTAACAATCTATCTGCCACAAATTCAATATACTGCGACATTAGCCTTGAATTCATTCCAATTAAATCCACAGGTAAAGCATCCGTAATAAACTCCTGCTCTATTTTGACCGCATCCGTAATAATCTCTAAAACCCGACTTTCAGGAAGTTTATTTTGCAGCATGCTGTAAATTAAGCAGGCAAAGTCTGTATGCAGACCTTCATCACGAGAAATAAGCTCATTAGAAAACGATAAGCCAGGCATTAGCCCCCGTTTTTTTAGCCAAAATATGGCACAGAAACTACCTGAAAAGAAAATGCCTTCTACCGCAGCAAAAGCTACTAGTCTTTCTGCAAAGGAATCTGTGTTATTTATCCATTTGAGTGCCCATTCTGCTTTTTTTTGTACGCAAGGTACAGTTTCAATTGCATTGAGCAAACGATATTTTTCTTTGTCATCTTTAATGTACGTGTCAATCAGCAAACTATACATTTCAGAATGAATGTTTTCTATTGCAATTTGAAAACCATAGAAGCAACGTGCTTCGGGAATTTGCACTTCGCTAGCAAAGCGACTGGCTAAATTTTCATTAACAATTCCATCACTTGCAGCAAAGAAAGCCAATACATGAGAAATAAAGTGCCTTTCCCCGTCATTTAATTTTGCCCAATCGGATAGGTCTTGGGCTAGGTCCACTTCTTCGGCTGTCCAAAAGCTCGCTTCAGCTTTTTTGTACATTTCCCATACTTCAGGATACTGAATGGGAAATAGAACGAAGCGGTGCTTGTTCTCAGTAAGGATTGGTTCAGTCATAGCTTATGGTCAAACACAAATAACCACAAAATAATTGAACATTGCAAGTTAAATTTGATATGAATCAGCAAATCACTGAGTTTATCTTTATGTAGTTAGGACAGAGTAAAAAGCCGCTTGAATATACTTTATCGGTTGCACACTTAAATCCCAAAGTATCTGGACACGTTAAAACCAAAGCGAATTCCACCGTTAGTCCATTGTGTGGTAGTGTAGGCTAGAGCTTGGTTTTCAAAAATTCCGAAAGCGTTTGTAACATGCATTTGAAATACATGCCCAAAGGTCTGAATTTCTAAACCAATTCCTGCGTTGTTGTAAAGCTTATCTATTCGGCTATTAGCTTGCAGCTTGTATGCATATTCCCCTGTAAGTGCAATATACTTGTTAAATTGCCATCTTAACCCAGCAGTAGTGTAGTATGAAGTGTTTTTGTCTGTCATGTATTTAACCAAATTGTAGTGAACATGGGCAAAGCCTATTTGTACAGTTACATTCTCTAACTTCTTTGAAGCCATAATTTGATTGACATAAGACCACCTGTGTGAGGGCAAGCTAAAATCCGCGTTTTTGCTAGTATTGACGTATGCTCCCATAAAAAGCGTTAGAGAAATAGGCATTTTACCGTTATTTCTTTGAGATAGTACTTGATACTTTACAAAGCCATGATACATTTTATACAAACTGCTGCGGGCTATGCCAAACATTCCATTTTTAATAGGGCTATATTCAAAATGTAGGGCAATATTGGCGGGACCATCTAAACCATAAAAATTGTACGGACCTGTGTTAAATTCTCCAAATCGGTGGCTAATCCTGAAATCCAAAATTCGATAGGGCAAAATATATGTCGTATGTTGGTTGATAAGCCTTGAACTTCTAAAAACATTTTCTACAATTGTAGTATCTGTAACTTCACTTTCCGTACTTTGTTGGGCGAAGATGGTAGAGCACGTACCTACCCAAAAAACCAAACATAGTAATTTTTGTCTGAGGTTTTTCATATACTTTGCAGTTATTTGCTACTAAGCTATATACTTTTGGGCTTATGATGAGGTTACACGAAGTTATGTGCTATAACAATTTTTTATGCTTTTTGTATTCATTTTTCATTATTTTGGGGTCAAGTTTGTGTTTATTGGGGATACGAGAGCAAATAATTTTTAATTTTTTAGTTTATTTTTTTGGGCGTGCCCTTGTGGGCTTTTGCCCACAAGGTCGGCGTGCTTCGGGCTTCGCTATCGCTTCGGTGCTGCGCTTCGCTCCGCACCGTGCTGACGCACGCCCTTCGCATGCCTCACGCAAATTTACTAATCAATATACAAATCACTGATATAACTCTAATACAAAAGCACATACACTACTATACCCGCTAAATACCCTGCTAATGCCAAAAGAGTTATGTTTTTCAAATACCAAGAAAAAGTAATTTTTTCCATGCCCATTACGGTTACTCCCGCAGCAGAACCTATAATTAACAAACTCCCACCTGTTCCCGCGCAATAAGCAATTAAGTGCCAAAAACTACTATCCATAGGATAAGTTTGTAAAGGGTACATTCCCATAGATGCAGCTACTAATGGTACATTATCCACTATTGAAGACACTATTCCCAAAGCCAGAGCTACCCCCTTCTCTGATGGAATAAACTGATTGAGCTGATGCGCAAATTGACTTAGTACATGGACCTCTTCTAAAACTGCTACACTGGCTAAAATACCAAAAAAGAATAATATACTTGGTACGTCTATCCGGGTAAGTGCATAATGGGCAGATAGTCTGTGCATCTCTTCTTGCGATTCATGCTTGTGAATAACATCTGCTGCTAACCAAATAATTCCTAAACCTAATAGCATTCCCAAATAGGGCGGCAAATGAGTTACAGTTTTGAATATTGGCACAGAGATTAAAATTCCTGTACCTAAAACTAACATTAGCAAACTGCCTTTAATCTTTTTTTCCTCTTCCAAAATGCTTTTTTCAGGAGGAGTAACGCTGCCCTTAACCTTGAAATGTAACCAAATTAAAGGCACTAATAAGCAAACTACGCTCGGTAAAAATAGTCGTATGATTACTTCGGTCGTAGAAATACGTTGAGATACCCATAACATAGTTGTCGTTACATCACCGATTGGACTAAAAGCCCCACCTGCGTTTGCCGCAATAATGATTATACCTGCAAAAAATTTTCTATCCTCCGCCTGACCTATAAACTTACGAAGTAAAGACACCATTACAATAGAAGTGGTCAGGTTATCTAATATAGCAGACAAAATAAAAGAAATAAAACCCACTGCCCACAATAATTTTCGCTTACTTTTAATACGTAAATGATTGGCGATAAACTGGAATCCATTATGAGCGTCTATCAATTCTACTATGGTCATTGCACCCACTAAGAATAACATTATTTCAGCAATGCTCGCTAAATGATGCTCCAGTTGGCTTAACACGGCATGAATATCGTCTAGGTATAGGTTGTATCCTATCCACGATAGACCTGCCATTACAAGCGCCGTAGCACTCTTATTGACACCTATGCTATGCTCAATAGAGATTAAGAGATAGCCCACTAAGAATGTAATTACAATTGCAGTAACCATAAATTTTAATCTTCTAACTGTTTTTCACGAATGATGTAGATAGGTCTTTGTTTTACATCAGTGCCTATTCGTGCAAGGTATTCCCCAATAATTCCCAAAGTAAAAAGCTGTATACCGCCGATAAACAGCACTGCCAATATCGTAGAGGTCCAACCATGGATTGTTTTATCTGTAAAAAAATACAAGTACAGTACTACAATTATTGCCATAAAACTAATACCTGAAAAAAAAATTCCCAAGTAGGAAGCTAATTGCAGAGGAAAATAAGAAAATGAGGTAATTCCATCAATAGCAAAGCGCAACATTTTTCTGAAAGGATATTTAGTTTCACCTGCGTAACGTTCATGCCGCTCATATTCTATTCCTATTGTTCTAAACCCTGACCAAGCTACCATTCCCCGAATAAAACGGCTTCTTTCAGGCATATTTCGCAGATTTTCAGCTACTTTTTTATCTATCAAACGAAAATCTCCTGTATCCAAAGGGATATCAAAATTTGTAATTTTACGTAGTAGCCGATAAAATAACTTAGCAGTAAAAAGTTTGAACCATGTTTCGCCCTTGCGTTTTTTACGTTTAGCATATACTACTTCATAACCCTCTTCCCATTTTTTTATCATTTCTAATATTAGTTCGGGCGGGTCCTGTAAGTCTGCATCTATTATCACAACCATGTCCCCAAAAGCATGGTTTATTCCTGCTGTAACTGCAACTTGATGCCCAAAATTTCTACTAAATTCAATATACTTTACTCTTCTATCTTTTTGCCGTAGTTGTTTAACAAGAAAGCCCGAAGCGTCTTTGCTCCCATCATTGACAAAAATGAGTTCCCACTGGTACGGAACAGCTTGTAAAACCTGACTTAATCGTTGATACAAAACCTCTATATTAGGCTCTTCATTGTAGATAGGAATGACTACGGAGAGTTTTTTGTCTATCATGTATAATGATGCCACAAAGCTAACGAGTTAGTTCTAATACACAAAGTAGCAGTAAAGCAAAGCTCATAATTGCAATTATTCCCGCAGGCATAAGCTTACGAGTTTTGAAGTACCTGAGCAAACCAAAAACTAAGTTCGTTACACTTAACAAAGTAGCTAAAATAATTCCATAGTGGGCTGTAGATTTGTCTTCGCTGGCAATCAAAAATGTAGCTAGAGCTAAAAGCGCGGCAAAAGCTGAACCTGCAATTAAAGAGGCTTTGCTACGTGCTTGCACATATCCAAGATACCCTCCTGCAAGCATAAAAACCGCAAATACCAAAGTAGAAATTGCTAATGTATTCATAATAAGAAACAAAGATAAAATAAGTCTCGGTCAAAAAACAAAAAAATATTGAAGTTATTGCTAGTAAATCTGCAACATGTTTGTATTTTCACAATAAGATGTAAAAAATATGGCAGAACTGTTAAGAGCTCCTGCTGAAATTCAGTTTCAAGAGGAGTTAGAAGCCCTAAAAAATGAGGATAAGAAAAACCCTAAGCCAACAAACTGGCAGCTTAGTCCCAGAGCAGTGCTTACCTACATAATGGGAGGTAAAGTAGGTAAAAAAGTAATTACCCCTAAGTATATTGGGCAAAAGCGCTTAATGGAAATGGCTATTGCGACTTTGGCTACAGACCGAGCTTTACTTTTGTATGGGCTACCTGGTACAGCCAAATCATGGGTTGCAGAACATTTAGCAGCGGCTATCAGTGGAGATTCCTCACGAATAGTACAGGGCACTGCGGGCACGCCAGAAGAATCTATCCGCTATGGATGGAACTATGCCATCTTATTAGCCAAAGGTCCTACTATGGATGCCGTTGTGCCTAGCCCTATTATGAGAGCTATGCAAATAGGCGCTATTGCCCGAGTAGAAGAGCTAACCCGCATAGGTGCAGATGTGCAAGACTCTTTACTTACTATCTTATCTGAAAAAGCTTTACCTATCCCTGAACTCAACACAACTATTCGCGCAGTGGAAGGTTTTAACATCATTGCTACGGCTAATAACAAAGATAAAGGAGTTAATGAAATGTCCAGCGCTTTGAAACGACGCTTTAACACGGTAGTTTTACCTGTGCCTGCAAGCATAAAAGAAGAAGTAGAAATTGTACAGCGCCGACTAAACACCTTGACGCAAAAGATTACCATGAAGCAAAGCCATATTGAGCAAATTGAAACCATTGTTACTATTTTTAGAGAGCTGCGCAATGGTTTAACCCAAGATGGTAAAACTAAGCTAAAAGTACCTTCAAGTACCCTAAGCACGGCTGAAGCCATTTCAGTTATGTATCAAGGTATTACAATGGCTTATTGGTTTGGAAATGGAGAGATTTCGCCCGAAGATATTTCGTCTGCGCTCATTGGTGCGATTATTAAGGACCCTGTACAAGATACAGTCATATTCAAGGAATACATGGAAACAGTCATGAAAGAACGTGAGAATTGGAAAGCTCTGTACAAAGCTTGCAAAGCACAGATTTGATTTGGGGAAGGGTTTGAGTTTTTGCTTTTTAGTTATTTGTTTAGTTTAATTTCATTCTTTGGGCGTGCCCCTTGCTGACGCAAGGGTCGGGGCATTCCGCACTACGCTTCGCTTCGGTGCTTCGCTAACGCTTC